>JAZUOE010000173.1:0-9954 GCA_045604505.1 Ruminiclostridium sp.
TGCTCGTCACCGTCGGCAAGAGTGTAGGCATAAGAGGTTTCAGCAACCATAACCTTTTTGCCGTAGTTTTCAGAAAACGTGCTAAACACGGAGGTAAGATTATCTGTTGTGCCGTGCCAATAAGGATAATATGAAGATGCAAACACGTCATAATCCAGCTTGTAGTAGTCAAGCTTTGATGCGTAGTTCAGCATATTGTCAGTAGATTCGGGATTCGTAAAATGTACCGCAACCATAGCCTTCGGGAGAGTTTCCCTGACTGCTCTTGAACCTGCCTCCATAAGATAGTAAATGTTCATCCATATCTTTTCGCCGCACATTTTACCGTTTGTTTCGTTGCCTATCTGTACCATTCCAACGTCAGCACCGGCTTTTTTCAGCTTTTCAAGGCTGTTGACGGTATATTCGTAAAGCGCCTGAGATTTTTCTTCAATGGTCATTCCTTCCCATTCTTTCGGAGCGTCCTGCTTTGCCGGGTCTGCCCAGAAATCGGAGTAATGGAAATCTACCAGCAGCTTGAGTCCTGCCTTAGCGGCTCTTTTTCCTATTTCACAAGCGGTATCAATATCACAGATACCGCCACCATAACCGTTTCCGTCAGCGTCCTTCGGGTTGTTCCAAATGCGGACTCTTATGTAATTAACGCCTGATTCACGGAGAATCTCAAACAGGTCGTCTTCTTCGCCGTTATAGTTGTAGAATTTAACACCTGAATTTTCAAGGGAGATGACAGTGGATATATCGCAGCCCATTATAAAATCATCAGACAGATTTTCAATTTTTTCCACATAAAGGGTTTCGCTCGACTGTTTTACGGGAGCAGATGACGTGCATGAGGCTGAAGTTATTATTGCCGCCGCAAGACAAACCGCAGTCATATTTTTAAGCAGCTTTTTCATAAAAGTTACCGCCCTTTCTGTTTTTACCACACTTTCGATTCTAAATGCGCAATCGGTTGCTCTAAATATAAGATACCACATCTTTTTTCTTGTGTCAATCGGCATATTTTATTAACTTTTAGCAATGTTTTTGTCACTTTTAAACAAACATCCTCATTTTATTGCGCAAAATCCACTTTCTCAAAATCAGATACAACCAATCACAAATACGCATTAAAGCCGTAGCATTAAAAGGTTTCTGCACTCTTCTGATGTTGAACAAACGATTGCACAACTCATTTTTTATTACCGCAACCCTATTTGCAATGCTGAATAACCACATTTTTTTGCTATTGACTAACCGTCAAATTTAGTATATAATTAGGTTTACAACAGGAAAATTATCGTTTCTTGGAAAGGAATCATAAATATGAATAAAATAATGATTTTAAAGAATTTCAAGGTCAGAAGTAAACTGCTTGTAGCTTTCGGTATGATATTAGTAATGATTGCTTTTATTCTCTGTGCTGTGCTTGTATCCATTACTACTATAAACAAGAACATCGAGGACTTCCATGACCGCGCATTTGTAGGTGTGGAACTTGCGGATAAGCTTGACCTTCTTATAAATGTAGCGGCACGAGATACAGTTTATGCTGCTCTTGATAATAGCACAATGTCCTCTGTTACAAAGGTCAGCAGTGCTAAAGCCTCCTTGCAGGAAATGCTCACCACTATAAACGAACTGCAGGAAATTTACACAGGCGATCCCTCTATACTTGAGGAAATGACCACTGAAGTAAAGAAACTCAGCGGCATTCTTGACGCTGAAATAGAAATCCTTACAGGCACTGACGCAGAGGCATCTTTCACCTTCTATGAAGAAAAAATTCTCCCCGTCAGAGCGCGTGTATCGACACTTGCAGGACAGCTTGTTGAGTACGAAGAAAGTGTTGCGGATACACTTTACAACGATACAAAAAGCAATGCGGAAATGACAATTATTGCAGTTATCATCTTAAGCGTTATCGCAATTATAAACGGTGTATTCTTTACTATTTATATTACCAGACAGCTTGGCGGCGGTATAAAGGACGTGCATAATGCTGCCGAAGAAATGGCTAAGGGTAACTTTGATGTTGATGTTGAGTATGAGTCCAAAGACGAACTTGGTCAGATGGGCAATGCAATCGAAAGTCTTGCGCAAAACACAAAAGCGGTAATAAACGATTTAGGTATACTTCTTGGTGAAATTTCACACGGAAATCTTGCCGCAAAGACAAATAATCCCCAGCTTTACATAGGAGTTTTCAGCAATCTCCTTGACTCTGTAAATAAGCTCACCGACACTCTTAATGGTACAATGCTCCATATTGACAATGCCGCTGAACAGGTTGCATCAGGTGCAGGACAGGTTTCTTCAGGTGCCCAGTCACTTTCACACGGCGCAACTGAACAGGCATCTTCAATCCAGGAACTTTCCGCAACAATAAGCGTTATTTCAGAAATGATAAACACAACTGCAATTGATGCCGACAATGCCAACGAGCAAACACAACTTGCAGGTGAGCAGCTTTCAGGGGCAAACAAAAAAATGGAACTGCTTGTTACCGCTATGAATGATATTAAAACATCAACTGCAAAAATCCAGGAAATTATCAGAGCAATTGAAGATATAGCATTCCAAACAAACATCTTAGCCCTTAATGCGGCAGTTGAGGCTGCAAGAGCCGGTGATGCAGGTAAAGGCTTTGCGGTTGTCGCAGACGAAGTAAGAAATCTTGCCGAAAAGAGTGCTGAGGCTGCACAGAACACTCAGGTTCTTATCACCAACACTACACAGGCTGTATCAAAAGGCAATGAGCTTGTAACAGAGGTAGCAAACGACATGGATATCGCCTCTGAATCCTCAGTAAGAGTTGCTGAAATCAACGCTAAAATCAGTTACGCTGCAAAAGAAGCCGCAAACTCTGTAACACAGATTACTTCAGGAATTGAGCAGATTACTTCGGTTATTCAGAACAATTCAGCTACCTCTGAACAGTCGGCTGCCGCCTCTGAGCAACTTTCAGGACAGGCAACGCTGTTAAAGGAAATGATTGATGAATTCACACTTATAAATGCTGATTGAAAACTGATTTGAGAACAAAGTTCTCTTGTCTTTGTGGGTCACTTTATATCCTTCGGGTTTATTGAAATATCTGATTGTAAAATAAACCGCTGTTCTTGTTTATAAACAGGACAGCGGTTTTCTTGCATTTGTTTTTTTATTGTGATATAATAAAACATATGTAAAGGAGTGGGATTATGCGGCGATATATAGAATGTAAATCAGAGCGGGATATAAGATTTGATGTTTGCGGTCAGCTAGTCAATTCTGACGGTTTTTTACATATAAAACGCACTTTTGACCTTAATGTGCTTATAATAGTTACAGAGGGAACACTTTATATTACTTCAAACAATGTCCCTTATACAGTTCATGCAGGTCAGAGTATCTTACTTCGTGCAGGGGAAGAGCATTACGGAACAATTCCCACCAAAGGTAAGCTTTCCTACTTGTGGGTGCATTTTTATGCTGAAACAGATTTCAGCGTCGTGGATAAGCTTGAGGGCAAATTTGCTTGGTGTTTTCCTGAATATTTTAAGCTGGTGGATTTCGGCAGGGCAGTTCAGCTTTTTAATATTCTGATGAATATTTCTTTTGATGAAAGCAGTAAAACACAACTTATGACCGATTATACACTTAAACTATTGCTCCTGGAAATAACAAGACAAGCTGATGAACAGAATGTAAATAACATACCGGGTAATATCGTATCTGCAATGGCGTGGATAAAGAATCACTATTACAGGCATTTTGATGTGACCGAACTTGCAGATTATATCGGATATAACGCAGATTATCTTTCCACAGTATTCAAAAAACATACAGGATTTTCTGTAATACAGTACACCAACAAAATTCGTATAAAAGCTGCAAAAATCTTTCTTTCGGATTTCGGTACGTCTGTAAAAGAAACTGCTTATTCATGCGGTTTTACCGATGATAAGTACTTTATCCGTGTGTTTAAGCAGTATGAAGGAATTACCCCATCGGAATATCGGAAAACATTCGGCAGAAAAAATATCAACTGAAAAAACGGAGCTTACTTAATACGTAGGCTCCGTTTTTTTAAATTACTTTTTCCGGGTTAAATATACAGTATACTTTTCATCTGTGATGTCATATAAGGGTATAAAATCAAAATTCACAGGTTGATTTATTGTACGGTAACAGCTTTGCTGCCAGGGGAATGTACTGTAAGTATGTTCGGCGACATTTGTCAGAATACTCTGAGTATTATCGTTATCCATTATAATTCCATAGTCTTTGTCGCAAAGTGCAGCAAGAACAATCGGTCCTTCGGAAAATGCAGTAAGCTGAGGCATATCGGGTAAAGATGAAAAGGTAATCGAAGAGGGAAGGTAAAGATTTATACTGTCATTCTTCCATTCTCTTGTGATGTTTATAAATCCGTTTTATGCTTTATTGTTATACCCATTTTATTTCATTCCTTTCTGAGCTGATAAGCTCAATATTTCAGAAAAACGATGTGCGGAGAGCCTTCTCCCCGTTGCATTATAGCAGTTCTACACAAAGCATTTCTGTCAATAATTACATAATACGACTGTAATTTACAAATAATGACAACCTCAAGGTGTGACCCCCGCATACAACATTGATACAGTCGGAAGCACTTGCGTTGTCGCTTATGGGGATAGCAGGGAAGAGTGATAGCAACAAGTGAATACATAAACACGGCTCTCCGCTTGTAGAAGTGTAGAGCCAATTTTATATATTGCAAAAAGATTTTAAAATGCACGTGATAAAAACTCTCATTTGCACCGTCAATGGCAGAGATAGAGCCTATCATATAATTTTCAAGCAAGGATTGTAGTTTATCGGTATCTCCTGAAAAAATTGCTTGTTGAATAGAAACAGCTACACCATTCTGGTTGGTTTTATTCAGTATTTCCTTTTCATACACGAAAGCGATTTCCTTATTGGGAATTGCAACATCGCACATAAAGTTTCCGTCGTGTTGTGGATATATAGCTGATACCCGAAGATATCCCGCAATCAGCAGAAAGCTGTAAATGCTGTGAGGATTATTCTGGATTTCGGGATATATAACACTGGTGTCAATATAAGTTGTGATATTGTCACCGCAGAGATAATTTCATTGATTCTATTTATATTGCTGGTGTTGTAAAGTTATCGTATCTCCGCCATATAAAAGCTGCCTGCATCAATATAATTCTGATGTCCGGTATCGAGCTTTTGGCAAACCCAGAAGAATCGCTCATCATCAAAGCTAAAGTCGCAGTTATCCATAAAACTCTCGTCAAATATGATACGCTGAGGCACAAACTTACGTAGTATCTCCTCATCACAGCGCATTGGTTCAACAAGCTCTGTATGAAGAATCCCGACTTCATCAAGTAGCTGCTTTAACGCTTCCGGACAGTATTCCGTCAGCAATGCGACAGGGAACGAAGAACAGATGAAACCATAGCATTTATCATAACTGCACGGCGTTTTAGGGCATAAGCGATACCAACGATTATCAGCCCAGTTATCCCAATCACCACATTGCAAGTCATGATGTGCATTGATTCTGTTGCTGACAGCCGTAAAATCATATCCGGATTTAAGTTCACCAGCTTTTGAGAATATTTCTGTATAATCCTTCATAGCGTATACCAATCCTTTTATTTGCAATGATAAAATTATTATATCACAAGCCCATACAAAAAGTCAATGAGAGGAGTGATGCACATGGGCATTTTCAGCGGACTGTTCCGGTCAAGGGACAAGCCGAAGGATAGTTACGATTCGCCGTCCTACAGTTATTTCTTCGGACGGACACACGCAGGTAAGCGCGTCAATGACCGCACGGCGATGCACCCGCTATATTTTTTGCTGCATGACCAGCCAAATCTGGAAATGACATCGTTTGTTTTCCGGGAAACGCTGATGGCACACCTGCTGATCTACGGCAACGCCTATGCGCAGATCATCCGGAACGGCAGAGGTGACGTCATCGAGCTGTATCCGCTGATGCCGGATAAGGTGCGTGTTGACCGTGACGATCACGGCAGACTCATTTACCGATACAGCCGATATGACGAACACAACCCGAATTTCAAACAGCAGGGCGAGATCATTCTGCCAATGGAACAAGTGCTGCACATTCCGGGACTGGGCTTTGACGGTCTGGTCGGATACAGCCTCATTGCAATGGCAAAGAATGCGCTCGGTCTGGCGGTAGCCTGTGATGAGTATGGCTCGTCCTTCTTCGCAAATTGAGGAAATTGCCCACCTGTACCATGTACCGCTGCATATCATCGGCGACCTCGACCATGCGACATTCAGCAACGAGGATATGAACGCGATTCCCGATGAGGAAGGCGGCAATCTGTATCTGGTGAACGGCAGCTTCACAAAGCTGGAGGACGCAGACGCTTTCGCAGAGAAAGGAGGAAATGCAGATGAATAAGTTCTGGAATTGGGTAGCTGGTTTTATTGTATGTGTTTTTGCTTGAATAATTTTCTTGAATGATTGACAAATCTGTTGTAAAGGTGTAGAATATAGGTAGTTAGTTTTTGCTAACTTATTGCACGGAGGTACGTAAAATGACATTCAATCCCGAAAACTATAAAACTGAACAGCTTGAAAGTGGCAGCCTAAAAATCACTTTTCGTGCGTATAGAAATATTCCATACGTCAGGAATCTTGTTTCGCCTGAATTACAGGTGTTGAATATCTTTATTCCGCAGATTTATATTGACGGCGGAACGATAAATGGCTATACCGATAAGACCGCACCTATATTTTTTCCCAACGGTATAGGCGGATATATGGAGGCAAAGCCTTGTTCTCCTTGTGTTCGCGATGACGGCTCGTTCAATACTGAGGCTATGGCACTTGCACATGGTTATGTGGTAATTTCAGCAGGTGCAAGAGGACGTACTACATCGAATAGTGAAAAATATGTAGGGAAAGCCCCTGCTTGTATTGTTGATTTAAAAGCGGCGGTTCGCTTTGTCAGAAGTATCTCGGATAAGATTTGCGGAGATGTGAATAAGATTATCTCCAACGGCACAAGTGCAGGTGGAGCAATGTCTGCACTCCTTGCGGCATCGGGTGACTCCCCCTTGTATCTGCCGTATCTTGAACAGCTTGGTGTCGAAACTACAAGCGACATAATTTTTGCTGCGTCCTGCTATTGTCCTATTACAAATCTTGAAAATTCTGATTCCGCTTATGAATGGCAGTACGGTCATCTTTCCGAACAGCATTGGCATAAATGGGAGCAGAATGGCGACACATGGAAAGCTACTCCTATGCTTACACATTTAAGTGAAGAACAGATGAAACTTTCGGCACAGTTTAAAGCGGAGTTTCCAAAGTATCTTAACAGCGTTTCGCCAAACGGACTTACTCTTGACGAAAACGGAAACGGCAGTTTTAAGAATTACATAGAAAAGCTTATAATAAAATCTGCTGAAAGAGCATTTTCCGAAGGCACAGATATACCTGAAGAAAGCGGAATTGACCTTTCGGCAGGTGCGATTGATTTTGAAAAATATTGCGGATTTATTACCCGAATGAAAGCTCCCTGTGCTTTTGATAATCCCGATATGTATACTCCCGAAAACCAACTTTTCGGTGATGAAGTTACGGATAAAAAGCATTTCACAAGGTTTGGTACAAATGCTGATAAAAACGATAATCCAACAGCACCTGCTGATGTTGTACATCTTATGAATGCAATGAATTTTATAACAAATGATGGCTGTGCGAAGCACTGGAGAATCCGTCACGGTGCGGCTGACAGAGATACTTCATTTGCAATATCTGCAATGCTTACACAATGCCTTGTTGCAGAGGGAAAGGACGTTGACTACTGTCTGCCATGGGGTGTACCTCATAGCGGTGATTATGACCTTGAGGAGCTTTTCGACTGGATTGATTCTATATCAAAGTGATATTTTTATTTGAAGATGTGTTGAGAAACATCTTTTGAACACTAAATCGCTAGTTGTAACTAATTTCTATAGGAGGATAAAATCATGTTAATGACATTTTCCATTATAGGACTTATGGGTGGAATAATTTGTGCTGTGGCAGATATACTGCTTGATTTAAAAGGTAAAGATAATAAAAAGCTAGGTAAAAATGGTATTATAGACAGCAACTGGGAAAAAATGAGCGAGTGGCGTTTCAAGGCGTCCGTTCTTGTGGTGATGTTTGCAGTACCTATGTATGCTCTCGGAATGTGGTCGTTGAGCGAACAGATAGGTGGCTCTGTCGGGACAATACTGAGAGCCGTCACATTTATAGGCTCTATAGGAGGATTTTTTATACATGCATTTCTTTGTCTTCTGCCGATAATCTACAAAAACAGTACCGTTAAAGAACAGGCTGTCAATATTATTGACAAACTGTATGAAACAATAAAAATTCCTTTTCTTGTTTTTTATTTGATTCTTACTTTTGTTTCAACTATACTTGTAATAATTGCTATTGCAAACAGAAGTCTTGATGTGCCGTGGTTCTGTTATCTGCTCAATCCTATAGTGTTTTTGATTATAGGTGTTTCACTTCGTCTTTTAAAATATGATTGGTTTTATGACTTGCCGGGTATTTGTATGCCGAGTCTCGGGTTAGGAATGTTCGGACTTATTGGTATTATTAATCTTATGAAAATAGGGTAACGTTATGAAAATACTTGCTATTCTCAGTATAATCAGCGGCTTACTCTTACGCTTGTGCGGATAGTTTGCAGTCCCGTCAAAATCTTAACATTTGCAGACGAAAGTATGTAGAGCAGAGGTGCTGCAGTACAGCTTATGTTTGATATAAATAAAACTATCTATTTAAAACGGAGTATAAAATATGTCTTTGTGGGAAAATAATAATGACAAGTGTATAATTTCAAGCGAATACATTGATAAAAGAGTGTTGTTTGGAATTACATATAAAGATATTGCTGATTATATCGGCGAAACTGTAAGTGTAAATAAAATAAGAAATGCTCAGTGCCAATGAGTTTTCTTTCAGAGAAATTGCTGACAGAAAAACGGCGGTATTTGTAACTGTCAGCGATACTGATAGGTCTATGGATGTTCTTGTAAATCTGTTCTTTACTCAGGCTATGAACGAGCTTTGCTATTATGCTGATACAGAATGCGATGACAGCAGACTGCCTGTACCCGTAAGTGTTATGTATGACTGGATGATTACAGGCGTAAATGGTGCTGTCGAAAGAAAGACCATTACTATCACACTTCTTGATGAGGAAGAATCTCCCGCAGCTTCATGGCAGGTTATCAATGCATGGCCTATGAAATATACTGCTCCCGATTTCAATGCTACAGCATCAGAAGTTGCAATTGAGACAGTTGAAATTGCTCACGAGGGCATGACAAGAATTTCTTAATGGGGTAAAAATACATTATTAAACAAAAGACTATGTCAATGTAAAAACTGACATAGTCTTTTTATTTAGGTGAGCGTAAAATTGTATTCGTTTAATAATTCAGAATTCAATTTATTTAAACCAACTCCATAGACCAAATCATACACATCTAAAAACGCTTATGAACGAAAAGAAATGGTTGTGAGCGTAAGTTATTTGCAATATTCAGGAAACGTTTCGGACCATGCCATAAAACCTTATTAAGCTGTTCAGGTGTCTGTTCATTTCCCAACTTTGGAGGCTCCGTAATGTAATGCTGAAATACATATAAATAGTCAACACTTCTGTACGCTCATGGGGATTTTTTGCCCGTTTAGTATCAGAAGTGTTGCTTTTTTATTGAGAAATATGTTATATTTTTTATAAAAAACAAGGGAGAATCTTTTTATGAATAGTTCAGAAAACAACTACTGCTGTTGCCACAACCACTTATGAAACCACCAAGCCCAACACAGTTACAACTGCAATTACATCAACCGAAGCTACAACAACTGCCGCAAAAACCACCAAGCCCGTTACAACAACAGAAGAAAAATACAGAAAATAG
>JAZUOE010000174.1:0-2066 GCA_045604505.1 Ruminiclostridium sp.
TCGTGACCGTGAAGATAAAGATGAATATAAGGTAAAACTCCATGTTGCTATTGCTTTTTCAAATAAGGTAAAACTTATTGAGCATTATCACAACTCAAGTTGGCTTGAACACGGCGGTTCACCCGATAAGGCTATGCAACAGGCTCTTACGTCACAGATATCCAACTATCTTAAAAACAGCGGCAAGGGCGGAAAAGAAGACTATAAGATTAAATTCGCCGATATTGAAGATTGTCTTGTTTTTGTTTCCTCAAACTTCTCTACCCAGACAAGCTACGAAAATCAGACAAAAAAAGCAATTACCAACAAATTTGTCTATGATGCAATGACTGAATGGTTAAAGCACTGCATTGAGGTTTACTTTATCGAAAATCCCGATGAGGCAACAAAAATCTGCGAACAGATTGTTATTAACAAAAGAGCAAGAGAAAATGCAGATAAAATACGTCAGAATGTGAAGAAAAAGCTGACAGGCGCCATTGACCTCAGTAACAGAGTTGAAAAGTTCGTTGATTGCCGCAGTAAGGATATAAATAAACGTGAAATTTACATTGTAGAGGGTGACTCAGCTTTAGGCTCTGTAAAACTTGCACGTGATTCCGAATATCAGGCAGTAATGCCAATCAGAGGTAAGATTCTTAACTGCTTAAAAGCAGGATATGATAAGATTTTCAAAAGCGAAATCATTACAGATTTATTAAAAGTTTTAGGCTGCGGTGTTGAGGTTACAGCAAAGCAGAACAAAGAACTTGCTACATTTAGTCTTGATAATCTTCGCTGGAATAAAATTGTAATCTGTACTGATGCGGACGTTGACGGTTTCCAAATTCGTACCCTGGTTCTTACTATGCTTTACAGACTTACACCAACTCTTATCAATGAGGGTTACGTTTATATTGCAGAATCTCCATTGTATGAAATCAATACAAAGGACAGAACATATTTTGCCTACACAGAACCTGAAAAAACACGTATACTTGAGGAAATCGGTAATCAGAAATTTACAATTCAACGCTCAAAAGGTCTTGGTGAAAACGAACCTGATATGATGTCACTTACAACAATGAATCCCGAAACAAGACGTCTTATAAAAGTACTTCCTAGTGATATTGTCGCTACACAGGAAATGTTTGAAATGCTGCTCGGAAATAACCTGGAAGGACGTAAGGAATATATCAGAGAATTCGGCAGTCAGTATCTTGATGACCTTGATTTAAGCTAATATATAAAAGGAATGTTTTGAATATATGAAAAAAAGCAGTAAAAAGCAGCCAAAGGCTGCACCTAACAAAAAAATAGACGCATACATTGAGGGGGCAGGTATAGTTGAACAGCAGAATATTGTTGATACTCTCCGTGAAAACTACATGCCATACGCTATGAGCGTGATTATTTCACGTGCCCTTCCCGAAATCGACGGATTTAAACCTTCACACAGAAAGCTCCTTTATACAATGTATAAAATGGGTCTTCTGAATGGCGCACGTACAAAATCCGCAAATATTGTTGGACAAACAATGAAACTCAACCCTCACGGCGACCAGGCAATTTATGAAACAATGGTTCGTCTTGCAAGAGGAAATGAGGCACTTTTACACCCTTATGTTGACAGCAAAGGTAACTTCGGTAAGGCATATTCACGAAATATGGCTTGTGCTGCCTCACGATACACTGAGGCAAAGCTGGAGCCTATATGTGCAGAGATTTTCGGTGATATTGATAAGGATACTGTTGATTTTGTTCCTAACTATGATAATACTCTTACGGAACCAACGCTCTTCCCTGTTCGTTTCCCGTCGGTCTTAGTAAACAGCAATATCGGTATTGCCGTATCCATGGCAAGTAATATCTGTCCCTTTAATTTAAAGGAAATCTGCGAGACAACAATCGCGCTTATGAAGGACCCCGACCATGACGTTTCGGCAACCCTCCGCGGTCCCGACTTTCCGGGCGGCGGATATATTCTCTATGACGAGGCGGAAATGCAGAAGGTTTACCGCACAGGTCTCGGCGGTATCAAAGTGCGCGGTAAGTATACCTATGATAAGGACGCAAACTGTATAGAT
>JAZUOE010000175.1:0-12559 GCA_045604505.1 Ruminiclostridium sp.
ACGGCATAAAGTCAAAGGTAAAGCTTGACGAAATTGTTGAACAGTCCCTCCGTGATGCGGCTATCTGGGACGAGGTAAAGGACAGACTGAAGAAAAACGCTCTCGGAATGTCGGGCGGTCAGCAGCAGAGATTATGTATTGCAAGGGCGCTTGCGGTAAAGCCGAAAATTCTTCTTATGGACGAGCCGACCTCTGCGCGTGACCCTATTTCAACATCGTGAATTGAAGGGCTTGCAAATGAGCTGAAAAAGAGTTATACTATTGTTATAGTGACTCACAATATGCAGCAGGCAGTCCGAATTTCCGACAATACGGCATTCTTTTTACTGGGAGAGCTTATCGAATACGGCGAAACGGAAAAGCTGTTTTCACAGCCGGTTGATAAGCGTACCGAAGATTATATTACAGGAAGGTTTGGATAATGAGAAGTAGATTTGATGAGCAGTTAAATATACTTAACACTGAAATGATAGAAATGGGCGCACTCTGCGAGGAGGCTATCGCCCTTGCGTCAAAGGCACTTACTACGGGAGATGTTGTACTTGCTGAAAATGTTTCGGCAATTTCATCGGACATCGACCATAAGGAACGTGATATTGAGGCGCGTTGCATGAAATTACTTTTACAGCAGCAGCCTGTTGCAAGAGATTTAAGACAGATTTCCGCCGCACTTAAAATGATAACCGATATGGAGCGTATCGGTGACCAGGCAGAGGATATTGCAGAAATTATTACCTATCTTGAGGGTAGAACAGCCGAAGAAACGGTGCATATCCGTGATATGGCGGCTGAAACGATTTCAATGGTTACAGACAGCGTTGATGCCTATGTAAAAAAAGACACCGAACTTGCAAAAGCGGTTATTGTCCACGATGATAAGGTTGACGAGTATTTCGATAAGATTAAGAGCAGTCTTATTAAAATGATTGCAGAAAATCCCGAAAACGGCGAATATGCTCTTGACCTGCTGATGATAGCAAAGTATTTTGAGCGTATCGGCGACCACGCAACGAACATTGCCGAATGGGTGATTTTCTCCGTAACAGGTGAACATAAAAACTCGTAAAGGAGTTGATTTATATGATATGGTGCGTTGAGGACGACGCAAGTATCCGTGATATAGAGGTTTATGCCTTGCAGTCAACAGGGTTTGAGGCAAAAGGCTTTGAAGACGGCGACAGCTTTCTTTCTGCACTGAAAAATGAACTTCCCGACCTTGTAATTCTTGATGTAATGCTGCCGGGAACAGACGGTATCGAGGTGTTGAAAACTCTCAAAAGTACAGCGGAATATGTGGATATTCCCGTTATTATGGCAACCGCAAAGGGTGCTGAATTTGACAAAGTGCAGGGGCTTGATTTGGGGGCAGATGATTACCTTGTAAAGCCTTTCGGAATGATGGAAATGATTTCGAGAGTAAAGGCGGTTATGCGCCGCTGCAAGCCCAAAACAGTGAGCCGCATTTTGCAGGCAGACGGGCTTTCCCTTAATCTTGATGAGAGGACCGTGACTATAAACGGCGAAAAGGTTTCGCTTACCTACAAGGAATTTGAACTGCTTTCGCTTTTTATGAAAAATGTGGGGCTTGTCTTTTCAAGAGATACTCTCTATAACGAAATATGGGGTGCTGATTTTGTGGGTGAAACAAGAACGGTCGATATGCACATCAGAACCCTTCGTCAGAAATTGGGTGAATATGGCGAGATGATTGAAACTGTACGTCACGTCGGCTACAAGTTCGGAGGCGGCTATGATAAGTAAGATTTTTCGTTCTATTTTTGCCACCTCGATTGTTGTACTTTTGGCAACACTTGTAATTATAACAAGCTTTCTATACGACTATTTCACGAATATTCAGATAAATCAGATTAAAGACGAGCTTTCTATTGCCTCTGTGGGAACAGAGCAATCGGGAGCAGAATATCTTGAAAATCTTAAATCGGATAACTTCCGTCTGACCTGGATAGCAAGTGACGGGACAGTGCTTTTCGACTCTCAGGCTGATAAAGCGGCAATGGATAATCACCTTAATCGTGAGGAAATAACAGAGGCTTTTAAAACAGGAAAGGGCAGCAGTTCACGCTACTCGGCAACCCTTACAGAGAAAACACTTTATGAGGCGGTACTCCTTTCAGACGGAACAGTGCTTAGAATTTCCGTAAACCGTACAAGTGGATTTGCCCTGCTTTTGGGAATGATATATCCTGTCGTTATCGTGGTTATAATTGCAGTTATCATTTCGGCAGTTCTTGCACATAAGATGTCAAAGAGGATAATCGAACCGCTCAATAAGCTTGACCTTGATAATCCGACAGAAAATGACTCTTATGAGGAAATTGCGCCGTTACTTCGCCGTATTCACAAGCAGAATATGAAGATTGAACGCAAGGTGGCAGAGCTTAACCGTAGAAAAGATGAATTTGAGCTTATCACAAAGAATATGCGTGAGGGACTCCTGCTGCTTGATAAAAACAGAAATATCCTCACTATAAATTCAGCGGCAACCGCTATTTTCGGTACAGATAAAAAATGTGTTGGTAAAGAATTCCTGACGATAAACCGCAGACACGAAATAACCTCTGCAATCGAAAAGGCACTTACAGACGGACATGCTGAAATCCGTGCAAGGCTTAACGAAAAGGAATATCAGTTTGACATAAGCCGTATTGAAACGGACGGTGAAACTGTCGGTGCGGTTATACTTGTCTTTGATATAACAGAACAGGTTGACGCTGAAAGACTTCGCAGAGAATTTACGGCAAATGTTTCACATGAACTTAAAACTCCACTTCAGACTATTACGGGCAGTGCTGAGCTTATAGAAAACGGACTTGTAAAGAAAGAGGACATGCCGCGCTTTGTAGGTCATATCCGAGAGGAAGCAACACGGCTTGTAACCCTTGTAGAGGACATTATAAGGCTTTCACAGCTTGATGAACAGACAGAACTTCCGAAAGAAAATGTTTCGCTTTGCGACATAGCAAAGGAAGTCTGCGGAGTTCTTCGTGACAGTGCAGATAAAAAGAATATTGCACTTTTCGTATCAGGCAACGGCGGAAATATCTACGGCGTAAAGCATTTGCTTTTCGAGGTCATCTACAACCTTTGTGACAACGGTATCAAGTATACTCCCGACGGCGGTAAGGTTGAGGTTAATATTTCAGAAACGGAAAAGGAAATAACGCTGATTGTTACAGATAATGGAATAGGTATTGCTCCACAGCATCACTCAAGAATTTTTGAACGCTTTTACAGAGTTGATAAGAGCCACTCAAAAAAATCCGGCGGAACAGGTCTTGGGCTTTCTATCGTTAAACATTCTGTTCAGTATCACGGAGGAAAAATTTCAATTCAGAGCGAAGAGAATAAGGGGACTGCTGTTACGGTGGTATTGCCGAAAAGTGAATGATAAGTCAAAGATACACTTGTCACTGCTGGGAACATCGGGGAAGAATAAAAATCAAGATAAATAATACATAAATATGTAACAACTCTTCATAGTTTGTGTGTTGAATACTGCAAGTTTTAATAAATGAAAAAGCCACATCTTCAAAAAAGATGTGGCTTATTGAATTATTATTATTTCCACTCTGCATCAGATTCCCACTGGCACTCTGTTACAATCATATCGGTAAAGGTTGCCTTATATGATCCTGTTGTGGGACTACAGGCATAAATGCCGAATTTAATATCGTCTGCACCATTGAACATATGGAAAATTCTCATCTGTTTGAAATTATTTCCGTCTTCACTGCATTCAATGCAGAAATCACTGCCGCGACGGCTAAAACGATACCACATGCTCTTGATTTCAATAGACATAATTTCACCTTGCTTTTCTGTTGTTTAATTCAGTATATCATATATTGTTTATGCGGTCAAGGCTTTCGGTAATTTCAGGCATTGTTTTATCTCATAATCTGTGGTATAATATCATAAAAGGAGCTGATAGCATGGATTTTATGACCAAAATTGACAGAATAATCTGCCTTGAAAATGGAAGAGTGGTTGGTGTAGTAACATATTCTGAAATCGAAAATAACGTATTCGATATAAATCATACATTTGTGGATGAAAGTATGCAGGGCAGAGGGGTTGCCGCACAGCTTATCCGTCGTGCAATAAACGATATAAATCAGCGTGGCGGAGAGATAAAGACAAGTTGTTCCTATGCAAGAAAATATGTTGAAAAGAACGGTATCCGCCCCTATGTAATCTGCCACATGATGACCAGTATAGACGGTAAGGTTACAGGTGATTTTCTATACAGCGAAAAGGGTATTGCTGTCAGTGAAACATATTACAAAATCAATCGTCAGCTTAAGGGTGACGCATTCGCTTGTGGCAGAGTAACAATGGAAAGCAGTTTTACAAACTGTTTCAAACCCAACCTGTTGGAGTTTACAGATACCAACGTGCCAAGGGGTGATTATATTGCAATGAAACATAATTATTATGCTGTTTCATTTGATACAAACGGTAAGGTTGGCTGGACGGACAGCAAAATCCATGACGATGACGATGGGTATAACGACTGTCACATTATTGAAGTTCTCACCGAAAACACACCTGAAGAAATACTTGCGTATTACCGCAGTATCGGTGTTTCATACATCTTTGCAGGTGAGAACAGTATCGATGTTAAAATTGCATTAACTAAGCTTTACAACATTTTCGGAATAAAGAAACTGCTTCTTGAGGGCGGCAGTGTCATAAATGGTGCTTTTCTCCGTGCAAATGCGGTTGATGAACTGAGCCTTGTGGTTGCACCGATAATAGCTGATAAAAACGATAAATCGTTGTTTATGGAATCGGATATGTGTGAATTCAAGCTTAATAGCGTAAAGCCTATGCAGGACAATTCTGTATGGATGAGGTTTGAGAAATAAATATCTGGATATGATATTGATAAGTTCAATGGTGCAATCCTCGGTCTTATGAATGAATATAATATATCTGTAAAAAACTGCCGTGTTCAGCCTGTGGCCAATATAGAAAATTCGGTAACAAATCTCCATTCCTTTTTCATAGGCGACCTTGAAACTGCTAAGGATATTGATACTTTTAATCTCAATGAATATCTCTACGGTAATGCTGATGGAAGGATAAATCTAGACAGCAAATCCGATTCTCAGAATTTCAATCCCGATGTATTTGAGGATATACTCCGTCCTTGTAATTACCCGTTAGGAAGATTTCCGGGCAACCCGAAATTTGCTCTTTCGCTTATGCAGCAGGTTGCGGTAAACCTTGCGACAGGTTATGACGATAAGACAATCAGAAGTGTAAATGGCCCTCCCGGCACCGGTAAAACCACTCTTCTTAAGGATATATTCGCACAGCTTATAGTTGAGCAGTCTTTTGATATTGTTTCCGGCGGAAATCGTGAAATAAAAGGTACGGAAGCAACAGTTTATTTTAACACTGCGTCAATAGGCGTACTTCCCGATGTTATTTCTGAAAAGGGCATCGTTGTCGCAAGTTCAAATAACGGCGCTGTTCAGAATATTGTAAATGAGCTGCCTCTTATAGAAGGGCAGATTGATGATGAATTCATTGATGAGCTTAAGAGTGCGGACTATTTTATGAGCATTGCTAATTCCGATGTATCGTCGGAATGGGAAGAAACAGATGGAAAAAAGCACGAGGTAATAAGCGTTACTCCAAAGTAATTGGCGATAAGGAATTGTATCTGGGTATTGGCTGTGACGTTGCTTCGGACACTTATAAAATAATAAACCGGTATAAAAAGGAGCACCCCGAGCTTGTGGATGATGATGTGAATTCTGTTGTTGGCACACTTCCTGAGGATAATGGCATTGAAGAGGCTTGTTACGATGTACCGTCAGAGGAAGCAGATTTTTATGCACCCGTTTATGAAGATGATTATGATACGACAGCCGAAGAAGAGAACGATTCTGTTGTTGCTGAAGAGACTATCACACCTGTCCCTGAAGTATCTGTTCCGAGAATCAGAGGCAAAATTACCTATGTAGGCAACGGCAAACGATCCAGATATGCCTATGTAAAGACTGATGACGGAAAGGAATATGCAGTTACGGAGGATATTGTTCTTGAAACGGAGAACGCCGATAGAATAATACAAAAGGATATGTACATAACATTTGTGCCTGTTACGGGAAATAAAAAGAACCGGGCAACGGATGTAAAAGCCGATTAAAATAATGAGCGCCGAACAGTTTTTTCTGTACGGCGCTTAACTTTTTTGCGGCACGAATTCCGCAGTGCTATTCAGTTTTAATAAAGTCAGGAACAATATATCTGCCTTTGAAGAAATTTATATATTCCTGTTTAGACCCTTTCATTCTGATAGGAATACAGGGCAGTCCGTCTTTTGTGAAGATAATTCTGCTGCAATCATATTTTTCGCTTTTGTAACCTGTATAAGTTGTTCCATTTTCGATACGGATATTGAATTCTCTTATGCGGAGCATATCGTGAAGAAACTCAGCGGCAAGAAGGAGAAAACAATGTATTACCGCGCTGTTTTCCTCTTTTATGGAGCCGTGTCCACGTGTCTTGTTACGCACTATGTCGAGTAAATGGCAGAGTCCTTTGAAATCAATACTGTTTGTTGCGGAAAGGAGATTGAAATATTCCTTAACGCTTCCGACAATTATGTTTATTCCCATTTCCGCTGGAATATCAATTCTTTTACGCAGTGATTCGTTCAGTTCATCGTCATAAGGGATGAGATTAAGTATCTGCTGTGCAAGGTCGGAAAATGTGGATTTCACATTATAATCCTCCAGAATACCTGTGCTGTATTTTACGTGTCCGTAAATTGAAACTGTCCTGAGCATAAAGTCGATATAGTCGAATGTCGCCATAATTCTCTTTACTTCTGAAGGCTCAAACAGCGTATTTTTAAAAATACTATAGAGATATTCGTTGTAGGGATTTATGTCGGGTCTCAGACCCATCATATACAGTTCGTTGCTTATATTGCGCTCAGGATTCGAAAGACGGAAAGCGGCGGTTCTGCTGAGAAATACATTTTTCAATCTTCTGTTATCGTAACAATCCAGTAAGCAGCTG
The DNA here is from genome assembly GCA_045604505.1 of Ruminiclostridium sp. Classification (GTDB taxonomy): domain Bacteria; phylum Bacillota; class Clostridia; order Oscillospirales; family Ruminococcaceae; genus Ruminiclostridium_E. Next base: position 7,060 of record JAZUOE010000175.1, read on the forward strand.
GTAATTGCATAGCTGAAATCGGGTTCGGTCTTACCGTTGAACTGCTTTTTTGAAACATCTCCGCATTCCTTCAGGAGAACTCTGATTTTTGCTTCAATTTCACTGTTGCTGACAGATATCTTGGCAGCTTTTTCTGTTACAATTCTGTTCTCTTCCGGTGTTCCCACAGTGCCCACACTCGGAATTTTTCCGATAACAAGTCCTGAAAGGTTCAGAACCTTATATGAGGAGAATGTGACAACGCTTACATCTCTTGCGAGTCCAAGGTCGAAATTCTTTTCGCTGATTGCAGGGTCGGCGTGTACAAGTCCGATTGTGAGATATGCGAATTTTGAGGAATTGTAGCGGAATTCGGCATAGACGTTTCTGATGTAATTTTCGATATTATCTATACGCTTACAGTCAGCTATAATGATATGATGCCTGCGTACGTTAATATCTCGTGTGAATTTGTCGGAATTGCCGAGCCATGGGATAAGCTCATTATCCAAATCGTAGAAAAACATTCCGTCTGCGGTGAACTCTCCGGTAGAGAATGAGCTTATCATATAATCGGTGTGGTTATCGATTACTACCGCTTTTTCGTCAAGTAAATGCGCTGAGTAATTCTCATACTGTGTTGATGCCGCACTGAAAAGTGCGAATTTATCATTTCTTATCTTCTCTTTTTTCTTAAGCTCAGAGGATGATTTTATTACATCAGCAAGTATCATAACGTAAACAATGGCATTTACAAGTCCCGTAAGAAAAAGCATATCTCCAACCATTGCGTCAATATATCCCATCATAAAGGCGAATGGAATAAGGAGCCACAGCATAGTTTTGAAGCAGAATTTTTCTGTAACAATACGGCTGTTTTTTCTGTAAAGATTAAGTTCTTTGTTCAGCTGTTTTTTATGAGGTTTATAACGGCTTGAAAACATCAGCCTTAGGAGCATAATGATATCTGCGATAATGATTATTGCGAAACAGACGTACATAAACCAACCGTAGTCATTCACATAATTAATCTTGGATTCTGAGTAGCGGTCGGGGAAATCCTTTACTTTCTCAGTAATGACCGAGCACATTCTTAAGAGATAAACATCCATTATGAGCTTTGCTGAAAAAGAGGAGATGAGAGCTGTTTTCCAACTTTCAAAACGGGGACGACTGAATTTATTCTTCATTCTGTTCATCTCCTTTCAGTTCATCTCCTTCGTTCATACAAGTAGAAATCACTCTGTATTTGCAGTTTTGATAAAGCTGACCTGTAAGCGGGTTTATATATTCCGCTTTTTCATCTTCGATGTGACTGCTGTAAAAAAATATTTCGTTTTCAATCATAACGGCTGATTTTGCCTCAGTAAAAGGAATTACGGCACGTGTAAGGTCAGTTCCTTTAAACCGTTCCGAGAGTAAATCACAGCATAATCCTGTTACATAGGAAGAAACGGTTGTCAGATTATAAACCAGCTCTTCGGAAACGGAATATGTCATTGTTCCGTGTCCCAAGTATCTGTTTCTGAGTCGGACGATTGTTTCAAATACTCTGTCATCATTTACTGTTCCGCCTGTACCCAGTCCGCAAAGCTCGGAAATGAACAGTACCGCTTTCTTTAACTCTTCATCGCTGATTTTTTTGTTGGAAATATAGCGTTTTGTTACATCCACCATTGTTCCGAGTGCGAGTCGCTCAACGGAACCGTAATTAATTTTAGTGTTTTCGGTGAGCGCACAAAGACAGGTGAGATGAACGCACATTTCCACTGTTTGAATAAGCTCATAAAACATATCAAGCAGAGAGTATTCTGACATAAGCGCATAAAGCTGTGACCTTACGGTATTGCACAACAGGTCGGTTGACGGTGTGCGGGAGTATATGCTGCTGAATTGTCTGCTGATGTGTTCGGAGCATTTCTGACTGTATTCGCCGCCACCGTTGATTACAGTTTCTAGAGCATTACGATAATTTTTATTCAGAAAAACACAGCTTTTTGTCATTATGTCTTCAAATTCGGTATGAGCACGACTTTTGTCAGTGACAGAAACCTGAAAATAAATATCAAAGCCATCAGAAATAAGTGCTTTAACCGTTTTTTTGAGGATAACATCGGAATGTAAGCCGTAGCTCTCAATATTATTTCTTATATGAATTAGAAGGGATTTTTTATTTACATCAGGAATGATTTTTTGGCAGAAAATGTATGTATCAAGGTTCAGAATCAGTGTTTTATCCGAAAATCCATATCCTGCTTCACCGATGATTGTTTTTAAGTCTGCTTTTGCATTTATAAGTTCCCGTTTGTGTAGGTAAGCGGTGCGACAAAGTTCTGTAAGGTCAGCGTCAATCACGATTCGTTCCGTGCCCATAAAATATTCGGGAAGAATGCGCTTTTTCTTTGTTCTTCTTCTTATTGTGATGATAATAACTACAGTGAGGGCTATTTCAAACAGTATTGCAGCAGCAACATCGGCAGATTTAGGATAACGGTTCATTGCATACACCATAAATATTGTTAGCGAGGCGAATATGGTAAGAGGGTTTAATCTGCGTATTTTAGCGAATTGCTCATAAAGCGTATTGCTTTTACGCACTATCGCTTTGTCGAAATATGCCTGAATGAAAATATATCTTATTGCTGCAATGATAAGGAATGAAATTAAATACGATTCGCGGACTTTGATTTTCGCAATGCTTAAGATAAGAAGAGTCAGTCCTGTTCCTGCTGCGAATGCAATTATTTCAGCGGCAATTACATTCATTACCGCAGAGAGATTTTCCCCGATTTTCTGACGTGTAATAAAGATTATTAAAGCAAGTGCCGAAAATAAAAAGGCTTTCTCCTGATTGAACAGGCTGTTGAAGCCCATGGAAGGGTTAAATATCAGACCTATCAGACCTAACACGAGCCACGCCCCGCCGACTACAATAATATACGCAATACCATTTCTCAGAATGTCAGTGAGTGTATCTGAGAAACTTCCGTGTAGCAGTTTTAAAGATTTCTTTTTCATTTTTTTCACCTTATCCAGATAATTTATATTACAAAATATCTGAGCATTATTGTATCGATTTTTACAGCCAGATAATTCATTTTTTCAATAGTTATATTAAGTATAACAGAATTTAGAAATATTTGCAATATATTTTAACTACTATTGATTATTTCGTCGAATAATGGTATAGCTAAAGGTAATAAACAACTGTTGGAATATATAGCTCAGTATAATATTTTTATAAAGGGAGAAACATCATGGATATTTCATACCATTCAAAAAACTCAGAATCCCTGCAATATAAAAGGATTTCGGCAGATATTAAAACAAAACTTTATTTTTTCAATAATTTCTGAATTTTAATGTTCAGTTAATACTAATCAATTTTTCGTTTAAGCCTTATGCCATAAAATGTATTCATAAGATAAATGTAAAGGAGAACTTCTTATGAATAAAATCATTTCGGCAATTACAGCAGTTGTGTTTGCAGTAACATCCTTCGGAACGGCTTTGACAGTTTCAGCAGAGAGTTCCGGTGGTAAAACACCGTCGGGTATCGCATACAGCGAGATTAACAGCTGTATAGACAGCTATATCAAAGAACGTGAAGCAGGACTTGCCTCTTGTGCAGTCAGCGTGTTTGATGCAAACGGTGTTATCTGTAACGGATATTACGGCTATACGGATATTGAGAATAATGTTGAGGCAGACGCTGAAACGGTTTATGAGTGGGGCAGTACCTCTAAAATACTTGTGTGGACTTCTGTAATGCAGCAGTGGGAACGTGGCAATATCGACCTTGAAACCGATATCCGTGAGTATCTGCCCGACGGTTTTCTCACGAAATTGCAATACCCCGATGAGAAGATTACAATGCTTAATCTTATGAACCATAACGCAGGTTTTCAGGAGAGCTTTTACGAAAATCAGATGGCAGCCCCCACTGATATATATGATACACTAGAGAAAGCTGTAAAGGCCTGTGAGTGCTATCAGGCGTTTCATGTAGGAGAATATACGGTGTATTCCAACTGGGGTACGGCACTTGCAGCATATATTGTTGAGCAGACAAGTGGAATGGACTATGTAACTTATGTGAATGAAAATATATTCGAGCCTCTTGGTATGGAGCATAGCAGCATTGACCCCATGCAGAGGGACAATCAGTGGGTGGGTGAAAAGCGTCGTGAACTGAAATGCTACGCAAGATTTGCTGAGGATGAGTATAACGAGGATTATGATGAGTGCCGTTATGCTGTACAGCTTTTCCCGGCAGGTGCTTGTATGAGTACGCTGGAAGACTTTTCAAAGTTCGGACAGGCATTTGTGGCGGAGAATTGCCCGTTATTTGAAAATAACATCACCCGTGACGAGATGTTTAAGGTTACATCCTTCTACGGTGATACCGATGTTGCAAAGAACTGTCATGGTTTGTGGACAAATGAATACAAGGTGGAAACACTGGGGCACGGCGGAAATACAGCAGGTTGTACAGCAAATCTGGAATTTGACCCTGTAAGCGGTCTAGGGATTGCGATTCTTACGAATGAGGCAGGTGAAACAGCATTCTGTAACGGTATTCCTGTTCTTCTGTACGGACATCTGACTGACAGAGCGGAATACAAAAACTATAAAGAAAATGGCACAGACATCAGCGGCGTGTATTACAGCAAACGTTCAATCTGTGAAGGCTCTGCAATGGCGATGCAGTATCTTGGCAGCGTATATCCGCTCAGCAAAAATGACGACGATACATATTCGGTAAAGATGTTCGGTATCACATTTGCTGATGGATTTGAGTTTATCCCTGTGGGAGAAAATCAATATATCATGGTAAGCAATGGCATGGAAAAGTTTGTATATATCAAAGACGGCGTTTATGAAATGGGTTTTATGGACTATGTGAAGAGCGGTACAGGTTCGGTACCGACAATTCTCTGCTTTGGATTTATGATATTTGGTCTGATATGTATTATTACTTTGCTTGTAAAACTCATTGTATTAATTATAAGAAAAATACGTAAAAGCAATAAAAAATACATTGTTGAAGATAAACTGGTTGTTTTTCAGCAGTTAATCTACGGCATATCAGGTGTCATTTTTGCACTATTCAGTCTTATCGTCGGCAATTCTGGTCCGATATTCACGGCTGTTTCAGCTATTCTCGCCGCAGCAGTTGCTCTTATCTCCCTTGCAAACGGTGGTATCCTGTGCTATAATACAATTAAGAGTGATGTAAAAACACGCACAAAAATTAAACAGTATATCTGGTCAGCATTAGCAGCCGCTTATGCGGTGTTCATAGCTGCAATGCAGGTTTATTGTTTCTGGAAACTGTAAGGATGATATTATGCCGAAAATACTTATAGCAGACGATGAAAAGGAGATAGTCAGGCTCCTGAAAATATATATTGAAACAGAGGATGTAACTGTTTTTGGAGCAAATAACGGTGTACAGGCTCTTGATATTCTTGAGCATAACGAAATAGATTTAGCAATTGTGGATATTATGATGCCGAAA
>JAZUOE010000176.1:0-4875 GCA_045604505.1 Ruminiclostridium sp.
GTTTTAGCAAAAGATGCGGCAATAACCTTTCTTGCACCAGCATTTTTTAAAACCTTTGCTGCCTCAGATAAAGTATTACCTGTTGTACATAAATCATCAATTAAAAGCAAACATTTTCCTTCAACATTAATTTTTGAATTACAAATAGAAAAAGCATCTTTAACATTGATTTTTCTCTCGTTACCTCCAAGTAATTTCTGACTCTTGGTTGTTTTAACCTTAGTAAGAGCATTCAAACAAGGAATATTAAGCAGATAGTGTATTTCGTTGGCAATCATCTTTGTTTGATTATACCCGCGCTTTCGTTCATCTTTTTTCGTCATAGGAATGTACACAACAGCATCTATTTCCTCAGCAATTTCTTTTTGATAAAGCTTTTGAACAATATTAAATGCAAAGGCATAATATGTATTTCCATTAGATTCGCGTTTGAAATTTCGTATTACATTACGTATTTTTCCTTTATATAAACAATACGCTACAAATTCATCTACGTGTTCTATTTTAAATTCATCATCAAATAATATAATTTGCTCTTTGCATTCTTGACAAAAATCATCGTCATAATCAATAATATTGTTACAACAAGGGCAAACATTAGGATAAACAAAATTAATCCAAAAACGATATGCCTCGCGTGGAGTCATGGTTCCAAATATAAAACGGCGGAAAAATCCGCCGTTTTTATCACTTACTGTTCGTCGTTCCATTCGTACATCTTACGGAGTTCAGCGCCAACCTGTTCAAGCTGATGCTCACTCTCAATACGTCTACATGCGTTGAAGTGCGCACGGTCCATCTTGTTTTCCATAATCCAGTTACGTGCAAATGTACCGTCCTGAATTTCAGAAAGAACCTTCTTCATTTCCTTTTTAGTTTCATCAGTGATAATTCTCTTACCAACTTCGTAATCACCAAACTCTGCTGTATCAGAAATAGAATATCTCATCATCTTAAATCCACCCTTGTAAATAAGGTCAACGATAAGTTTCATTTCGTGAATACACTCAAAATATGCATTCTGAGGGTCATAACCTGCTTCAACAAGTGTTTCAAAACCAGCCTTCATTAATGCAGTAACACCACCGCAAAGAACTGCCTGTTCACCAAAGAGGTCTGTTTCTGTTTCCATTTTGAATGTTGTTTCAAGAACACCTGCTCTTGAACCACCGATACCTGCAGCGTAAGCTAAACCAATATCATAAGCTCTGCCTGTTGCATTCTGATGAACAGCGATAAGACAAGGAACACCTCTGCCTATTGTATATTCAGAACGTACAGTATGTCCAGGTCCCTTAGGAGCAATCATAATAACGTCTACATCAGCGGGTGGAACAATCTGACCGAAATGAATGTTAAAACCGTGTGCAAACATAAGTGCCTTACCTGCTGTAAGGTGGGGCTTGATGCTGTTATTGTAAAGGTCAGCCTGTTTTTCATCATTAATAAGAATCATAATAATATCAGCCTTTGCAGCAGCGTCTGCAGCAGTATAAACCTCAAAACCTGCCTCTTCAGCTACTTTCCAGGATTTGCTGCCTTCGTATAAGCCGATAATAACATGTACACCACTCTCCTTCAGGTTAAGAGCATGAGCATGTCCCTGACTACCATAACCTACAATTGCAACTGTCTTGCCATCAAGTAAAGAAAGATTGCAATCATTCTGATAAAAAATCTTTGCCATTTTGTTTTTCTCCTTTTCTTGTGTTGTTTTATATTGTTAAAGAAACACTTCCCCTTTGTATAGCAATTGTACCTGTACGTACAATTTCTTTTATTCCATAAGGACGAAGTAATTCTTCAAAAGTACGGATTTTTCCCTCATAATCTGAAAGCTCAAGCGTCATAGTGCTGACAGAAATATCCGAAATTTTTGCCTCTGAAATTTCTGCAATAGAAATTAATTCGGCTCTTTGTGCCGGTGTACAATTAACCTTAACTAAAACAAGTTCTCTTGAAAGTAATTCCTGTTCACTTACTGTACGCACTTTAATAACATCAATAAGCTTATTAAGCTGTTTTAAAATCTGTTCAAGTGTATATTCACTGCCTTCAGCAACGATTGTAACACGTGAAATTCGTTCATCTTCAGTCACGCCAACAGCGAGGCTATCGATATTATAAGCACGTCTTGCAAACAACCCGGCAATTCTAGCAAGTACACCCGCCTGATTTTCTACAAGAATTGAAATTGTGTGTTTCATTCCTACACTAATCCTTTCAAGACAACATTTACAGCAAGGTCTTTTCGGTTTTATCAACCATAACCTGCAATAAATATGGTTTTTCTGAATTAATCATTTCTTTAATTGCCGATTCGGCAGATGAAATATCAGTAACAGTTGTCGATTTTATTCCATAAGCCTCAGCAATTTTATCACATCTAGGACTTCCTGAAAGTTCAACCGCAATAAGACGATTTCCATAATGGTTTTCTTGTACTTCACGTACCATTCCTAAATAATTATTAACCATAACAATTATTTTTACATTAATATCATGCTGAATTGCAGTTGCTAATTCCATCATTTGCATTTGGAAACTACCGTCACCGCAAATAGCAATTACTTCTGAATTTGGAGAAGATAACTTCGCACCGATTGCCGCAGGAAGAGAGTAACCCATCGTACCCATTCCGCCCGAAGTAAGAAATCTTCCGTTTTTCAAGAAAATATTATTAGCCGTCCAAATCTGATTCTGCCCTACATCAGCAACAATAACAGAATCATCAGGAAGATATTTATTTAAAATTCTTATAAACTGTTTAGGATTAACACAGCCGCTTTTTTCAATAAAATCTGACTTATTATCCTCTTCTTTTACCGCTGAAAGTTCATCAATCCATTCATGGTGAGAGAGCTTAGAACTGCTCTCAATCAGTTGATTTAAAATAACCTTCAAATCACCAACCATAGGTGTTGTCGCAACAAGATTTTTTCCAATTTCAGCAGGGTCAATATCTATATGTATGATAGAAACATCTTTTAATTGCTGAAGTGCTGTAACAGCTCTGTCACCCACTCTTGCACCAAGCAAAATAAATAAATCACAATGTGATACAGCGTAATTTGCAGTTTTGACTCCATGCATTCCAATCATACCAAAATACAAACGATTTGACATATCAATATTGCTAAGTCCCATCATTGTATTTATAACAGGTATATCACATATTTCACTGAATTTCTTTAATTCTTCTTTAGCATTTGAAGAAAAAACACCGCCACCCGCACATATAAGGGGGCGCTTTGCTTTTGAAATTGCCTCTGTAACACGTTTCACCTGCAGCTTATTTCCTATGGTATTCGGACGATATGAACGGATATCAATTTTTTCAGGATATGTAAATTCACACTCCATTTTTTGAATATCCATAGGCACATCTATAAGAACCGGTCCTTGACGGCCTGTCCCTGCAATATAGAATGCTTTTTTCATAACTATACAGATTTCATCAGGATTTTTAACAAGAAAACTATGCTTTACAAAAGGTTCTGCTGAACCTGTAATATCTGCCTCCTGAAAAACATCTCTGCCTATTTGGTCGGAATTAACCTGTCCGGTTATAACAACAAGAGGAATGCTATCCATATATGCTGTTGCAATAGCAGTAATAATATTAGTTGCACCGGGACCTGAGGTAGCAATACAAACACCCGGTCTGCCTGACATACGTGCATATCCACTAGCACTATGACCGCCATTAACTTCATGACGAACAAGAATATGCTGAATACCTGACGCTAAAAGTTCATCATAAAAGGGGCAGATTGCTGCACCTGGATAACCAAATACGTGCTTAACATTTTCTGTTTCAAGACATTTAACCATTGCTTTAGCAACCGTCATTTTTGATTCAGACACAACAATTTCACCTCGATTCACATTATATTATACCACATTTTATTTAAAACGTCAATACCGTGACACTTTAACGTAAGAAAATCACTCCTGATTTCCCCACCACATACGGTTAGCTGCAGTAGAGACATCATTTTTTATGTGTGTATAATCGTTTTCGTATTTTATCTCTATTTTCCCATCATCATTCACAACAATACAATTTATTGCAGTATTGTCACACCACAAAACATCGTTAATCCGTTCAAGCGGATAACCTTTTATGTAACACATTAATATTCGTATCGCGCAGCCGTGAGAAAAAATACCTATATTTTTACCTTTATTTTCGGAACAAATTTTGATAAAAATATCAGACATTCGATTATAAACGTCCCTGACACTTTCTCCGTTTGGCGCAGCGAAAAGCGAAAAATTATTATTCCATAATGTATATTCCTCAGGAAATAAAGTGTCTAACTGATTCCAGGATTCACCTTCCATTAATCCACCATTAATTTCAGCAAGTTCATTACAGCATATTATCGGAAGTTTTTTATCTCTGTTACAAGCACAAGCCGTACTATAAGCTCTTTTCAGCGGTGATGAATAGATAACATCGAGATTAATATTCTTAAATCGTTCAGCTAGTTTATCCAACTGTCGTCTGCCCTTTTCACTTATGTCAAAATCTGTGCTGCCCTGAAAAACACCTTTTACATTTCCTTCAGCCTCACAATGACGAACAATATAAATTGTTGTTACCATGCCTTAACTGAACCGCAAATTTCAGAAAGATTTTCGATATTATTTTCAATCATGTACTTTTCGATACCATCAATAACCTTTAAAGGTGAATAAGGGTCAGTAAAAATAGCTGTACCCATCTGAACAGCCTTTGCACCTGCCATCATCATCTCAATTGCGTCTTCGGCGGTAGAAATTCCACCCATGCCCACAACATCAATGTTAACCGCACTAGCAACCTGCCAAACCATACGAACAGCAACCGGAAGTCGGATCGTAGCCATG
>JAZUOE010000177.1:0-6584 GCA_045604505.1 Ruminiclostridium sp.
CTGATACTCGCATAATGTTTTTTTCGTTAGTAATCATTGTAATAACCATTCCTTTCAAATTAAAACCTGTTTTTCTTTGAGCATAACTCCAGCAATACCCTAGAAATAAAGCTGCGGCATGAGAAAAGAACGGACAGCCCAGATATTTTGGGCGCAAAAAAGCCGCAGCAAAATCCGCTGCGGCATAATCATTTTCATATAAAAATGGTTACTTTAATACTGCCGAGGTAATTCTGCTCTTACTGTTTTCATTTTTCATCATTGTATAGGTCATCTTTGTTACCTCGCTTTCTTTAGAATTTGATGTAAAACAGATGTTTTACATCAGTTGTGATTATACACCCATTTTTGTTGTTTGTCAAGAGAAAAATCACAATATTATAACTTTATTTTTCTGCAATAAATCCTACTTTCCTCGCCATAAATATCAATGCGGCTCTCCATATATGTAAAGCCGTATTTTTCGTAAAGACCGATGTGGTCAGTGGCGATATACACATTTTCAAAACCCTGTTTCTGAGCCTTCTCACAGGCATATTCTATGAGTTTTTCACTGTATCGTCTGCCGCGATATTCGGGTGATGTGAACACAAAGCCTATCCACGGGAAAAGTTTATCATCATCAACACAGTCCTTATGCGTAAGCGTACAGAAAGACACAAGCTTTCCGCCGTCAGACATAATAAACAGACTGCCATTGCCGAGGACATTGTGAAATTTGTTCTGCTCAAGTAAATCTGCAAGAAATTTTGCCGCACCCCAATCGCAGACACGAATTTTATCTATCCAATTATGCTGTTCAATGCTGAAATAATCGAAAATCTCCATATACTCACCCCATAATCCGTGAGTCCATATTGAACACAAGCACCAATTTTTCGTCACGTTTTTCCCAAGTAGAAGTAACGTGAAATGTTCCGGCCAAATCTGCATTTTCGGGAGTGTCGGCGGTTGTTTTTACGATATAATGTACCTGCACAGTCTTGTCTGTTTCATGAACAATTTCAAAGTTGGTAATTTCAAAATCGGAAATACCAAAGTCACCGACAAGCTCAGCGTACTCCGCACCCGTACAGCGATAACCGCCGCAGACCATAACTGCGTCAGCGGATACAAGCTTTGTAAATTCCGTTTTATTGCCGTCTTTTGCGGACTGCCACATTTTATTTTCAAGTTTGTACACCATGTTTATACCTCATTTGTAAACTCAATTTAATGTTTCGGCAAACGCCTGTAATAAAACATTATTAGGAATATTTTGTTTCAGGCAAATTTGCAGCATTCCCTTTGGAGTAATTTTGTAATCGGAAAGCTCGTCCTTGTGCTGAATTACCGCATTTGCCTCAATGTTGATATGGTCTTTAAAGGGTATCAGCCGCACAACCTTGTCGCCGTTATAATAGCTTGGCAGCTTTGCCCACATAGTTTCTTCCAAATCGGCAGATACGCTGTCATATATCAGCTGACGAAGTTCCGTAAACATATCGGCAATTTCCTGCGGATATTTTTCAAGGTATGTTTTTATCTGTTCGTTCATTTTTACACCTCTTTTTAAATAATTATTTATTCCACCTTAAAATCTGTCCATTCAATTCGGTTGTAGGTCATCACATCATCAGGTTTCCACATTCCGATTTTTTCATAAAAGGGGATTGCGTTTTCGTTGACACAGGTATACATAATTATGTCCTTTTCGCCACCTGCGGTTTCGTGCAACTTCTTTACAAGAGCCTTTCCGACGCCTTGCCCCACACATTCACGCACAACTCCCAAATCTGTCATAAAAAGCCAGTATGCAAAATCGGTTATACCAAAGCAAACGCCAATTATCTTGCTTTCTTCATCCCTCGCCACAAGGCTTATTGACGCATTTTTTACAAGCCTTTCTATTCTTTCATTAAATCGCTCTTTCGGGTATTGTGAACCTAAATCGGTTTTCTTTAAAAAGTCAATATATTCCTCAGCTGTAAGACGTTCTTCGTTAATGGTGTAGTTCATATATGTCCTCCTTTTGTAGTTCTGTAAACCTCTTTCATCTTATGTTCAAGCTGAACACCCGTATAGTTTTTGTTCAATAAGTCCGCCTGTTCTTCGCTGTCAACAGCGTACCAATCCTCATACAGCATATCCGCATTATCTGAAAACTTATTCAGCTTATAGCACTGTATGAGATAAAAGCTCCCACATTCTTTGCATCTCACCAGCTTACGGTATCCGTTCTTTCCATCGTCCCAACGATAGAGAAACCGTTTTATACTGCCGTCGGTATTTTTAGGTTTAGGCTCATACTTTTTTACAAGCTCACAGCCGATTTTGCAGCAGTTGTTCATTTCAAATAACTCCTTGTTCGTCCCATATCCATTTTCTTGTTTGCTTGAATCGGAATGATTTATTCTGCACCTTATGTTGTATAACACTTGTTTTATTATAACAGTTACAAACTGATTTGTCAATAATGCAAAACCGAACCTGATTAAACAAGCACAACGCTCGTCAGACCGCCTCATTTGATAATTTTTTTGTTTTGCCAGTTTTTCCCTTATAGAAAAACAATTGCACAGTGTATAAATTGCAAGGCGGATTTTTTGAGTTACAGCGGTAGTTTTTTTAAAATTCCTTGTAATTATATAAAATATATGGTATAATTTAAAGCACGGCTTAAATCCAATATTAACCACTTAAAAGGATATGCTCTATTTTCATATACTTTTTGAGGTTTGAGAATTTATGTCGCAGCAATCGGAGCTTTACATTTTTGTGCGCAGTTTCGGTTACGCACTTTTTTATTATAGGGAAAGAGAGAAAAGAGCATGAAGAAAAGAATTTTAAGCACACTGCTTATATCAGCAATACTTGTTGGCATGACAGGCTGTAACACGGCAAAAAGCAAACCTGTGACTACTACCGTAGCGACAACTACTACGACCACCGCTGCAACCACAACAACTGTGACTACAACTACTACCATTGAAACAGAATCTGTACCTAATGAAACTGATGATGAAGTACAGCGTCTCATAGATCTTATTGGCAATAACACATCTACAACAACTACAAAGCCTACTGAAACAACCGAAATTGCAACTGTTACAACCAGAGTTGTCCATGACGCCGATTATTTGGTCAGCCTTATTTCAAGCAATATAGCTAAAGATACTACACCTGAAAAGTCTGTTGAAACAACTGTAAACCCTGCAACTACTACGACTGCCGCTGAGCAGACATGGGAAAATCCTGCTAATAAGAAATGTAATGATGATTCCCATTATTCTGTCGTATTTTTCGGTGGCACTGTCTGCCCTGTATGCAACAAAACTCTTGTTCCATCCACAACAGAAACACCTGTTGAAAAAAATAAAGATAAAGACTATAAAACGTTTGAAGAATACTATAATAGCGGTGAACTAAAACCCGGAACTTTTGTAGAAACTACTGAGGACGGAACCACAGCCACATATACGCTTATATATAACAGCGATTATGACATCGTATTGCCTGAAAAAATAGTACATGATTATGCAAACGGTACAAATATTGTAACAGAAGGTATTTGGAACACTGAGGGGCAATTTGCCAATGGAACCATAACGACCACATATACAAACGGCTTTACTGAAGTAGTACGTTGGAGATTTGGGTCTAAAAACGGCGAACAATGGTATATGTCCAATGGTGATTTAATATATGAATTTACTGACGGAACTACCCTGCTGTACAGCGGTAATTGGACTCCCGAAGGATTTATGTACAACGGTATTTTGAGGATTGAAAATCCTGACGGCTCTTACTCTGTTTATGATGGAACCTGGAAAAATGGCGAACCTGATAATGGAACATATAAAATATTTGACTCCAATCAAAATCTGCAGTGCAGAGGAAAAGTCAAAAACGGAAGGTTTGGCAGCGATTGGGAACTTATTGTAGGAAGTTATATGCAATTTGTCGGTGAGGCCATAGAAGATGAAGAACCCATTTGGAGCATAGCTTTGGAGAAAATCGGCGAAGTAGTTTCGAACCACGAAGCATTAAACTCATTTGAATGATTATTCGGTCTACAAAAACGAATTTGTACCTTGTTTCCTGAATATTATAAATAACCAACGCTCACAACCTTTTCATTTCGGTTGTGAGCGTTTTTGTATGTGTCTGATTTGAACTATGGAGTTGGTTGGACTTAATTGAACACTGAATTGTTGAACAGGTGCTTTTTAAAACTTGTTTTTTGTCATTACAGAGGGCAAGAAATTATCAAGCTCAGAAGTGCTGAGAGCGGCTATTGATGATTGTTACGTATGTAGGCTGCATAGTTTAACGCTATGCAGCCCTTCTTTTTTTGATGTATAAACTCTTTACATCTCAATATCTGACAAGCCAATAGTTAATCTTCTCCGGTTTGGAATTGTCGACTTTGAGAGAACAATAACCTTTGTATGGATTAGAACGTCTTTTGATTTTTACTTTTGTCATATCCTCATGGAATATGGGGTTTGTCGACAGGCTGAGCAGTGCCGCATTAAGCGATACTGCTCTGTTTGTTTTTTTACATCAGCCACCGATTGTCACAAACCGTTTTAGTTGAAAACTTCTCTATGGCTACCACTCTTTGGCTTTAACTATAATATTTCTGAAATTTGCTTTTAGGTTTTTCGGGAATAGTCAACTTTATTTTTTCTTCCCTTACCATAGGCACAATATATTTGTTGAAAAGGTATTGGACTGTAATAATATCCTTGAAATGGTTTTCAAGTTCTTGTCTGTTTCGGGGTATTTGGCAAAATTTTATAACTTCTTCTTCGATATTATTAGTGGCAGTTGTTGTCTCTTCGAGATAAAGAGTTGCTCTGAATACTCCTCGCTCACTTTCAAATTTTGGAGCAGGGAGGTTATATTCCTTCATCTGATTTATAACTGTGGGAATGCCACTATATCTGTTTTCTGTTTCACCCAGTATTTCAAGAGCATTGGCGATAGACGGATTTCTTGTATCAGCTGACATCTTGCCCAGCATATCTATTGTCATTCTTCCGTAAAGTCCGCCTGGGTTCTCGATTTCAATTCTGTCTGAAAACATCCGTATTGTGATTGGCGCAGAATCGGTGTGGATACTGTAATCTCTGTGTACGAGTGCGTTTATAATAAGCTCTCTGACTGCAATGACAGGATAATCTGTGCGGTCAGTCCGCTTTCCTGTGGTGCTGTTTATGATGGTTTTAGTGTGCATATTATTTCGCACAAACATTATTGCCTCGTCAAGCATTTGTGTAAGTGTTCCGTCAATCCGCTTGTTGTCAATAAAGCGGTCATCACCGCTGCCTGGTTCGCTTATTTCCGTTCCCGCAACCCGAATTGCAGTAATACAAAGCTGTGGAAAGAATGCCTGTGGATATTCAGAAAACATAAGTACACCTGCAAGTGTGGGTTTATCGTCGGCTGTAAAACCCTGCAATCTTGCAACCTTGTCAGAGGATAACTTAGCAAGATTCGTTTTCTTCGTCCTGACCTCGAGCATATATTTCTCAAATGCTGTTGTCTCTATATCCTGAATAACGGCATTATCAACAGTGCGCAGTTCGTCCTGTATTTTCTTTTTGAATGCCTCATAGCTGTAAACTTCATATTCGGTCATTACTCTATCGTTGTCGGCAACTCGTATATATGACCCTCTGAGCCTACCTGCACCTTTATAGAAACAGGGTTTTGAAAAGTTGTCAATCTCAGCAATTTCAGCACTAACAACAGTTTTGCCATTAATAGTAACCGCTGTGCAGAGTGGTCTTATTACAGGCTCCATCTGAAGGCTCTGTTCTGCAATTTTATTCATTAAATCTTCTGAATTATACACTCCGCAGACCGCATAACCCGCTTTTTCATCAATGCCGAAAACGATTGTGCCGCCGTTTTGTTGATTTGAGAATGAGGATAAGGTATCAAACAGTTTTGGGCAGCCCTCTTTAGCTGATTTGAGTTCGATATAGTTGCTTTCACATTTCTGATTCTGTATTTTTTCAATTAGTTCAAGAAGTTCGTTTTCGAGCATTTATAAGCACCGCCTTTCATCTTTATAATAATTATAACAATTTTTGATGAAAAGTCAATAATAATTCATTAAAAATTCATCTAAAATTAAAACTTAATGGATTTTAGATGAATTTCTGACAAAACTTGATGAAATTTATAAAAATATGATCTGATGAATCAATATTCATTGTCCATTCGCTTTACAAAATCATAATAGCCGTTTCTTGATAATTTAAATTTTACAGGACTTGCGCTATGCTGCAAGGCGGATTTTTTAAAAATTCCTTGTAATTATATAAAATATATGGTATAATTTAAAGCACGGCTTAAATCCAATATTAAGCACTTAAAAGGATATGCTCTATTTTCATATACTTTTTGAGGTTCGAGAATTTACATCGCAGCAATCGGAGCTTTACATTTTTGTGCGCAGTTTCGGTTACGCACTTTTTATTATAGGGAAAGAGAGAAAAGAGCATGAAGAAAAGAATTTTAAGCACACTGCTTATATCAGCAATACTTGTTGGCATGACAGGCTGTAACACGGCAAAAAGCAAACCTGTGAC
>JAZUOE010000178.1:0-3643 GCA_045604505.1 Ruminiclostridium sp.
AAATAGGTGTTCCGCTGTACGTAAAACGGAAAGGTCTGTTTTCCCACGGAGAATGAGTGTGCCGTGGTGCATTTGTGACCGCTGCAGACGCAGTGAGAGTTAATGCAGGGCTATTGCCCCAACATTAAATAGGTATTCCGCTGTACGTAAAGCAAAAGAATTTGCTTTCGCCCCGTGTTTTGAGTGTTCGGGGTGCAATAGTGGCGTAGAATGAATGCCGAGAAAACAGGAGGACTAAAAAATGGACGCACTCAAGATTATTGCTCAGGACAGCCTCAAGGCTGACGCACCCAAGTTCAACGTAGGTGACGTTGTAAAGGTACACGTAAAAATTACTGAAGGTGACAAGTCACGTATTCAGGTTTTCGAAGGTACTGTTATCGCTAAGAAGCACGGCGGTATCAACGAAACATTCACAGTTAGACGTGTAGCTCACGGCTGTGGCATTGAGAGAGTATTCCCTCTCCACTCACCCTCTGTTGACAAGGTTGAAATTGTCAGAGAAGGTGTTGTTCGCAGAGCTAAGCTCTACTACCTCAGAGATAGAGTTGGTAAGGCTGCTAAGGTTAAGGCTAAGTATTAATCGAGCCTTGATACCCCTGTAAAAATAGACGATTGCTGTAATAACGGACTTAAGTCCGTTATTACTCAATTTGGCTATTTTTCTTCATTTTTGGAAGAATTATTACTGAAAGGAAGTACGTATGGAAGAAAAAGAAATGCAGAAAAATGAAGAAATGTCTTCCGTAGAAACAGCAGAAACTTCCCAGAATAACAATGATAAATCGTCATCAAAAAGATATGCGGCGGCTGAAGTATTAGATTGGTTTGATACAGTGATTACTTCTATTGTTGCTATCATTGTGATATTTGCATTGATAACTCGTCTTTCCACTGTTGACGGTGGTTCAATGAACCCAACTTTACTTCACATGGAAAGGCTTATGATAACAGATTTTGCTTACACTCCTGAAAGAAATGACATTGTTGTTGTATGGACAGATGGTTTGTACAATGAAGTAACCGAAGATTGGGGTAAAGCAATAGTAAAGCGTGTTATAGGAATTTCGGGCGACACAATAAGAATTGATATAGCAGAGGGAGCTGTTTACCGCAACGGTGAAAAGCTTTCACATCAGATTGAAAACGGGATTCTTTATGAGGACGGACACCCTATAAACGACTACACAATGGTTAATTGGGACCTTGAGGGAGAAATTACAGTTCCTGACGGATATGTGTTTGTAATGGGCGATAACCGTAATGATTCCATAGATAGCCGTGATTCACGTGTAGGTCTTGTGGATATTAATAATATTGTAGGAAAAGCGTACCTGAGGGTTGCACCCTTTGACAGGTTTGGAGGACTTTATTAATGGCGTACGAAGGAGATATTCAGTGGTTTCCCGGTCACATGACAAAGACCAGGCGAATGATTGAAGAAAATCTGAAGTTAGTGGACGCAGTTGTTGAGATAGTTGACAGCCGTATTCCTGAATCCAGCCGTAACCCCCTTCTTACTGAGCTTGTTGGCAATAAGCCTCGCATTATTATGCTTAATAAATGCGATTATTCAGATGATAATGTTACAAAGCAATGGCGTGAGTATTATGAAAAGCAGGGTTATTCCGTTCTTGTCTGTGATTGCCGCAGCGGAAAGGGTATAAACCGTTTTCTTCCACTCCTTAAGCAAAAGCTTTCAGATTTGCTTGAACACCGCCGTGCTAAAGGCATGATAGGAAAGGCTTTGCGTATTATGGTTGTTGGAATTCCTAATGTTGGAAAATCCTCATTCATAAATCGTATGGCAAATTCAAAAAAAGTAAAGGTAGAGGATAGGCCCGGTGTTACACGCGGTAAGCAGTGGGTTTCTATTGATAAAGAGGTTGAACTTCTTGACATGCCCGGTATCCTTTGGCCTAAGTTTGATGATAAGGAAATAGCTGTAAGACTTGCCTTCACAGGTGCAATAAAAGACGATGTAATGGACGTTGAGGCACTTGCGGAGGAGCTTGGTACCTATCTTAAGGAGCATTATCCCGAAAGACTTAAGGAACGCTACAAGCTGGACAACCTGGACGGCTATATAACTGAGCTTATTGCGAGAAAACGCGGTATGATGATTTCAGGTGGTGAGCCTGATACAGAACGTGCTGCAATAACACTTCTTGATGAATACAGGAGCGGAAAAATTGGAAAAATCACTCTCGAAAAGCCTGTTGAATGAGCGCTTTCAGTTTGATGCTGATATGCGTAAGGAACACGGTGTAATCTGCGGTATTGACGAGGCGGGAAGAGGTCCTCTTGCCGGTGCAGTGTATGCAGCGGCGGTTATACTCAAAGACGGTGTGTTTATAGATGGTCTTAACGACAGCAAAAAGCTTTCTGAAAAGAAAAGAGAACAGCTTTTTGATGAAATAATTGAAAAAGCAGAGGCGTATTGCATTGCTACAGCTACCGCAGCAGAGATAGATGAGTTGAATATTTTAGGTGCAACCTTTCTCGCCATGAAAAGAGCCTGTGAGGGACTGAAAATCAAGGCAGAATATGCGCTTATCGACGGAAACCGAACACCATCTCTCGACATTCCTGCTGAGGCAGTTGTAAAAGGTGACAGTAAGTCAGCATCTATTGCGGCAGCGTCAATTTTAGCTAAGGTTGCCCGTGACAGATATATGAAGGAACTTGATGAAAAGTATCCCCAGTACCAGTTCTGTAAGCACAAGGGCTATGGGACAAAGCTGCACTATGAAATGCTTTCACAATATGGAATGTGCCCTGAACACAGACGCTCTTTTTTCAAAAAGCATAAAATATGAGCGTTCAGCAGAAAAGAGGTAGATTCGGCGAGGATTATACCGCTGAATACCTGATAAAAAATGGTTGGAAGATAATTGCACGTAACTTCAAACGAAGAGGCGGTGAGCTTGATATTGTCGCACTTAAGGACGGTATGCTTACAGTTGTTGAGGTTAAGACGAGAAAGTTCGGTTCTCTTACTGATGGTGCAGATGCAATTACTTACACTAAAAAGAAAAATATCATTCTTACTTCAGCAAAATTTTTGAATGAGAATGAGCTTAAGTTCAATGAAATGCGGTTTGATGTTGCAGAAATTGTGGTGACAACAGAAGAAAATCCGCAAGTCCTGGAGTTTAATTACTATGAGGACGCATTTGATACTTATGGATTTGAAAAAATTACAGCTTTGCTGTAAAATAAATAGAACAAATTTTCCTCAAAGGAAAGGAATGGTCACAATATGAATTACAGAAGTACCAGAAATAACTCTGTAAATGTAACAAGTGCAAAAGCTATTGCACAGGGACTTTCAGAGGAAGGCGGTCTTTTCGTTCCTGAAAATCTGCCTAAGTTAACAAAGGAAGATGTTCTTGCACTTTGCGACAAATCTTATCCTGAACGTGCATTTGACATTTTCAAGCTCTTTTTAACAGATTTCACTGATGATGAAATAAGACACTGCGTTAACGGTGCTTATGGTAGCAGCTTTGATACTGAAAATGTATCTGAGCTTTCACACCTTCTCACAGGTACATATATTCTTGAATTATGGCACGGACCAACTTGTGCTTTCAAGGATATGGCTCTTCAGGTTTTACCCTATCTGTTAACAACCTCTGCC
>JAZUOE010000179.1:0-6898 GCA_045604505.1 Ruminiclostridium sp.
CATAAGATTCATCATTAAGCCTTAAAGAAAGATTTGTTTTAAAATTCTGAGCCAACTTAAGAGGAATGCCATTACTTGATGTTGTAGTAAAGATAAAGCTGATACCGCACTTAATACCCTCACGCGTGAGAGTAACTATTAAGTTTTCATACTTTGGATAGGTTTCAACAAATGCGCCGAAATTGTGTACCATAACCATAATCCAAGGCAGCTCGTTTCCTTTTTCTATGTAGGAATAATAATCACCGGCGTCAGACAAGAGTTTCTTTCTTTTTGCCATTTCTGATTCAAGCCATGCAAAAAATCTCTTGGTTTTTTCTTCATCGTCAGGCTTTATTACTTCACCGACATGGTTAAGCTCTGCAAAATTCTTCATTGTACCAACATTGAAATCAATGATATACATATTGCACTGAGCAGGTGAATAATTTGATGCAATGCTATAAACCACAGAAGAAAGCAACGTAGTTTTACCGCTGCCGGGCGCACCGTATACGATAACATTACCTGCATTTTCTACATCAAAGGATACAATATCCTGACTTTGTCTGCCGGGAATATCACATTCACCTATTACAAATTCAAGACGATTTTCTGCCGGTTTATAGGAATACTTTTTAATAATATCATCTAAAACAATAACGTCCGGTATTGGCGGCAGCCATAACTGACGCGCGTGTATATTCTCGCTTTCAGCCAAGCTTGATATATAGCTTGTTATCGCATCGATTTGCTTTGCCTGACGCTTAATCTGATTATTTTCAGATTTTATTTTATCTGATTCGCCTAAAGAATCTTCCTTTGAATCTGCTATTGGCTTTTTCGCTTTTACCGCAGTATCATCTGCTTGTGCAATGACAGACGCAGTTTGGTCAATAACAGTGATTTTCTTTATATCCGTACTTTCTTCTGAACGGTCAGGGTCATAAATTGCACCACACCATGCGGACTGACCTAATTCAAAATATTCATTATAACCAACCTGAAGATAGAAACGTCCGGATTCCACAAGCTCTGCCGCATCGGGACGCATAATCATCTCGTCACTGTCCTGTTTATCCTGCACCTTAAGACAAATCTTAAATTTACTGTTACTCCAAATTTGACCGTTAACAACACCGCTTGGTTTTTGTGTTGCAAGAATAAGATGTAAACCTAAGCTACGTCCGATACGTGCGGTACTTACAAGTTCGTCCATAAATTCAGGCTGCTGTGTTTTAAGCTCAGCGAACTCATCAGAAACAATCAAAAGATGGGGCAGAGGCTCTGAAACGCTACCTTCGCGATAATACTTCTGATACTGATATATATCTATATTAGAAGTTTTCATCATTGCCTCAGTTTTGGTAAAAATCTGCTGTCTGCGAGTCAGTTCGCTTTTGATTGAGGCTAAAGAACGAGTAATTGCTGTGCCGTCAAGGTTTGTTATTATTCCCGCTGTATGTGGAATATTTTCAAACGCCTTTGCCATTCCTCCGCCCTTATAATCTATAAGAATAAAAGACAGCTCATCAGGGTGATAACATACCGCCATAGATAAAATCATCGTCATGATAAATTCACTTTTACCCGAACCGGTCATACCGGCAACAAGACCATGAGGTCCATGCACCTTCTGATGAAGGTCAAGCATACAAAGGTCACCATGTGAGTCAATACCTATGGGTGTTCTTAAGGATACAATAGGATTGCTTTCCTTCCACCTCTGCAGACAGTTAAGATGCTCTACTTTTGTTACATTAAACATTTCAAGGAATGTGTACGATGTAGGTAGCACAAATTTCTCTGCACTTTGCGCAAGATGAATATTTGAGAGTGCAACAGACACTTCTTCCATATTTATCTCGTCAGTTTTGAAGATTGCTACTTCTTGTCCTGAAGAACTATTTGAATCCGTCCTGTAAACATAAGCCGTTTCTTCTCCTACATCAATTATCGTGGAGCACTCCTTTGGCAAGTAGTTCATCGTATCATAAAGAGCAATTACGCTAAAGCGTGAGTCCTCTTCATCTTTTATTGCACGGCTGATAAATTCCGCCTTCTGCGCAAGTCTATGACTGGCAGAAATAATAACATACTGACGTTTGCTTTCGCTGTCAAGACGTATTTTTTCTATTTCTGCAGAAATTGTTTTTATTTCATCTGCGCTGGATGCAATAAATCTTACATCTTTTGAGATATTATACACATGAGGGAGCCAACGATAATGGGACCAACAATCATTTTCCTGCGCATCATAAATAAAAATGATACCTAAATCCTCATAGCTATACAAAGATGTTAACTGTAAAATCCAGCCCTTCATGTAATTTATAACATTTTTTCGTTCGCCGATAACACCCACTATTCTTAAATCAGGAAGGGAAATTTCTACCGGAACATTATCAAGGTCTGAAATTTCTGAAATAAATTTATCTGCTTGTTTGCGAAGAATATCTTCATCTATGCTGAACTCCTGCTTTGGAACATTAAAATTCACCTTAAGAGGAACACTTCCTGTTCCGATTGCCAGATTAAGAAAGTCACTTTGTCCGTACATTCTTTCCCAAAGTGTACGGTCACAATTTTTTACTCTTTCTGCTAAAGCATTGAGTGATGGGTTGTTTTCATTAATTACATTTCTTTGTTTTTCAATTATTTCATTGAGCAAAGCCTTTTTGTTTTTCAGATATTCTACATATTTTTTCTCTCTGTTTCGTTCACGCTTTTTCTTTCCGCTTTTTTCGTAGCTTTTTATTACTACAGGCCATATAAGCGAAGTTGCCAACATACTTGATGCCATAATTACAGAAGGCAGAACATTAATAAATTCACCGCCTCTTCCCATCTGTATAACAACTGTTATACCTGCTGTTGCTGCAGCTGAAACACCCATTGTAAATGAGGGTCCTAAGGTGAAAATCGCAGGAACTTCATTTTTCATTTCCGAATTAGGCGGATATTCAAGTATAAATTCTTCTGTGTCAACTTCCTTTTTCAATCTTGGCGAACAATAAAATAAATTAGGCTTTTTTACTTCATCAAAAAGATATTTCTTTTCGCCTTCCCTATTCGGAAGTACAAAGGAAGAAAAAAGAACCTGATTTCTGATTTCAACAAGACTTACCCTGTCATAGGAAATAAATCCTTTTCCTACAACAAATCTGAAATTTAATATTGAAATCATATCTCCAGGCAGTAAATTGCCATTAGAAATACGGCTATTATTTTTATATATTTCATCGCCTGAAAAATCAGATATTGAAAAACCTGTGCTTGTGTCATATTCCACAGAAACTTTCATTGCTGCATCTGAAACAGTCTTCAGAAGAATATCACAATCTGCTGAATTTCCGATTTTTATACAGCATTTTCCACAAACAGTCAGCTTTTTAAAGCTCATCATTTCGGGAAAGATATTTTCAACTACAAGCGTTGCTCTTTCTCCTGTTAGTGGAAACTCTAATTTTAATCTTACGTTTTCTGCAGCAAATGCTGATTTTATCTTGCCGTTCTCGTTTTTGACAGGAAGGTATTCGCAGCTATTTTCATCTGCCAAAAAGCTGCATTCACTACCGCATTTAAGCAGCCATTTGCCCTCTACTCCCTCTGCCATAATAATCATCTGCTTTTCGCCGTTATATGAAGTATGGCTTATGGGATACTGACCCGATACCTTATCAGGTAAAACAAATCTGCATATTTCATCACGTTTGAATAATGTCAATAGCATAAAATCAATCTCCGTTGTTAATATTAAGTACCACTGAATTTAATTCTTCATTTGATATATAATTCAGAGAATTTCGCAAAATGGTATTAAGTTCTGATAAACTCATTACATAATCATCTACAGCAGAAAATGCACAGGTTATTGTCCTGCCAAAGGAATTTCGCGCGTAAAAAGGCATTTGTACCGCAGCACACTCAGCCCTAAGTTTTTCTGCTGCAAGGTACTTTTCTTTTGTTATGCTTTCATCATAAAAATTCAGGTATGGGTGCCGCATATTGTTAAGCAGCAGATAAACAAGCATTGCTATAGAGTAAACCGTTCGCGGCGCTTTCCAACCGTCAGGACGTACAAAAATATTACGTATGAAGGAATAAGCACTTTCGTACATAAACTCTGAATAACAGGAATTTAAATGACAACCCAAACAAATTTTATTTTCTGAATCAAAATATAAATTCGTATCTGTAACTTCATTATATTCGTTACCTGCATTTTCAAACTTCAGAATATCCCCGCTGATGCTTATAGCCCATTCAATCACATCTCTTAATTTGATACTTTCAGAAGAAATATAATTCCATAAAGGCCGAACCTGTTTCATAATTATAAACACATGATACATTCCCAATCTTTGAGAATGATATGTCTTCACATTTTCATAAACACATTCAACCTCTGCTCTTGCACACTGCTCAATAAATCTGTTTACTTCAGCAGTAATACGGTTCACGCATTCTTCTACAGCTTTGTTAACCTTTTCTTTATTAAAGCTGTTCAGCATAAGCAAACTGTCATATCCGTCCTTTGTCGGCAATACAATATGCTGAATTGTTTTCTGCAAATTCATTTCGTTGCTGACATCACAAGCCCTGTAATACGACTCACCGGCCACACTGCCTATGCGCTCTATCAATCGCATACCTAATACAGTTTCACCGCTCAGGTCATGGTCAAAAATATAACCATCTGCAGAAAACTCACCCTGCATTTTATTCTTTGATGTCAGCTCATATATATCGACAACAGTTTTTACATTAGCAGAATCAAGACGAGAAAAACACTTTATACAGAATTTTGCGTTTTCTTCAACTTGATTTCCGCAATTTTTACAATATAGCATTTAATTATTCCTTAACTGATTATTTGTGGTTCTTGTTATATACCATGTATCATACAAGGAACCATCTATTTCAATTTCATAAGTGCGATAATACCATAATTGCCCTGCAGGTGTCCATGAGTTGAACATACATAAAACAAGCTGATATTTTCCGTCGGGATACCATACGGGAGTGAAGTGTACACGGGATTTATCAATATTGTCAGTGTCACTGTAAAAAACAGAATTTTCATTACACTTCAACGAATATCTGCTGATAAGTTCTTTTCCGGGTTCCTCTGCAGTTTCTACAGGTTCAATTACTCCGAAGTAATCTTTATAAATGTATTCAGGATATAGAAGTGCCCCATCCTGATAGTTAATTACAATATTATTACTGTACTCAACACCATTAACAGTTATTTTTCGCTCATAATTATTTGCTGTAGGGTCAGTGTTGAAATGCGTTGTAAAATCAATACCGTAACCATATCCTGAAGAGATTTTATCACTGTATGGTTCGTACAAACCATTAATATCAGTACGAACAACCTTAACAGCTCCGTCAGCAGTATAATCTCCGCTTTCATTTTCATAAACAGGGTCTGCCTTGTGCCTTACGGTATTCAGCACTATATCTGCACCGCTAAAAGAGGAAATATATTCAACCCATTCCTGATTTAATATCTGAGTTTTACCATCAAAATAATTGCCGTTATATTCCATTTCTCTTGAACCGGCAGCAGTGAAATAGTCCTTACGGATTTCTTCATTTAATTTATAGTTTTTATATTCTTCCGTTTTCTTGTCAACAGATGGCTTTATACTTGAAATTGACACAGGGTCAGGTTCTTCAACATCAAGAACTGTTGATTTAAAATTATCACCGATTACGCAACGGAAATTAATATATAAAATACCTGTTACTGCATCTGCCTTAGGCTCTGTTTTTCTTATTAACGAAACAGAATTTTTTTCCGAAGTTCCGAGTACAGGCTCTACACCTAAATTTGCATTATAAAATCTCACTGAAAATTCAATTTCACATGGCTTTTCAGGAGTTGTCCAGCTAATGCTTGAATAACAACCGCCGTATCCGTTGATACGTGCCTCATAATTCGGTGCCAAGCCATCAAGCGCACTATAAAATGTTACAGGAAGTTCGTCAGGTATTTCTCCATCTTCATTCCTATAGAATTCACGCGCCTCATTGCTCATTACTTTTTGTCCTGCTGCGTCTATATAATAAGCAGGGTATTCGTTTACAATTGCAGGATTGGTTTCATCGTATGTAATAAATTTATCCATTGTAAATTCACATACCATAGAAACAGGAACACCATTCTGATTAACTACAGAATTAGGCTGCAGTTCTGATGTAGGAAGATAAGGGTCCTCTTCACTCTTGTTTGAAAATTTTATAGAAGATACTACTTCAGAAGAAGTTTCATAATTATAATCAAAAGCCTCAACCATAGGCTTTACAATATCAGATGAACAAATCATCGTCATACCACAGGCTGTAGATTTTATATAATCCGGAACATACACGAATGTATTTGTGTTATTAACCGGCACTATTTTTCGATACCACGCACTGTATGAATATGCGGACATAAAATTGCCTGAATTAATATTCGGCATTTCTTCTCTTGCTCTTTCAGGTATCAAATCATAATTACTGAAGGAAATATAATCCCAAGTGCCATCATTGACGCAATTTAGAAATGTACCTGCATAAAGAGAAAGCTGTTCTTCGTATTCCGAAGTTATATAGCCTGATTTTAACGCAAGATTTCTGACAATTACACCTAAACCAAGACCTTTATCTGATAAAAGAGAATATGATACCCCATCATCATTTTTATCTTTTTTATTTGCGTCAGTCGAAAGAATTCCGCCTGATAATTTAGATAGCATTGCTAGTTCTGTAGCGCTGCCATAGTATAATATAAGCTTATCATTTACAAATGACTGTTTACCTTCTGCATCGGTTTTAATTTTATGTGTTCTTCTTGGTAAAAGATATAAAGGTTCAACAACAATTGCATAGTTAGGGAGAATAAATTCTTTTATAATGTTATTAT
>JAZUOE010000180.1:0-1937 GCA_045604505.1 Ruminiclostridium sp.
CTTATCGGCGGTGCTTCACTCAAGGCTGAGGACTTCAACACAATCGTTCAGGCTGCTGTAAACGGGTAATTTTATTTGATTCAGCGGGCGGATAATATCCGCCCCTACATTTGCAAATGCACTAATTTTGTAAAACAGAAAAATATTATCGAAAAACAATAATTTTCTATTGACAAATAATATTTAATGTGGTATACTATAGTCATAGGCAGGATTTTCCTGTACTCACTATTTTTATTATGAGGTGGTTACTATGACTAAGCAAATCACAGAAATCGACGCAGCTGAGGCTTCCAAAAGAAAAATAAGACATACAGCACTTTTGATTATCAATGTTGTATGTTTATTCTTCGGTGTTCCGGTTTACACAGTTCTTTCATTCGGAATGTCAGAATTTATCTATCCCTTTTGCTCTGTAATATTTTTTGAAAATCTCTTAATTGTGGTATTCTACCTCATTTACAGAGAAAGCGGAAAATTAAAGCTTCCCCTTAATATTCTCCGTGTGGTAACTGTTCTGACAATAGCCGTTTCACTTATACCCACAGCAATTCTTATGAAACCCAGCGACAAAAGGGAAATGTATTCCGCTAAAAGGCTGATTTTTACAAAATACGTAAGGTATGAGGGCGGCAGAGAAACAACCTTAGAGCGTTTTCCCGAACAACTTCCCGAAAATATTGAGGACTATTTCTTTCATACCGACTTAGGTTTAATTGCTCCCGATTATGTGGATATGGCGTTTCTTTCATTCCGCACAGATAAGGCTGCAATTGAGCAGTTCGAAGCCGAATGTAAGAAAAAAGGTTATAAATCCACGGATTTGAACAAGGAATTTGAGAAATATTTGCATAAGGAAAAAGAAAATATAGAATATCTTGACGATAAGGAAATGATATCTTATCTGAAACAGGAATTTTATATTAAACAGGGACTCACATACGATACATTTGAGTATCTTGATGCGGAAATACAGGCAGAAATACTGGGAAATACCGTGCTTTACACCTGTGAAAGCGAAATACCCCACGGATATGCTTTCAACTACGACAGCGGACTTGTTATCATCTGGGAAGGGGGTATGAATTTTGCACACTAAAGATATATTCATTGTAATTAACATACTTACGATTCTTTTGTTATGTTTCTCAGCAATGTTTGTATTTTTTATGAACATTTTGCTCTGTATGGCATTGTTCGCACTTCTCCTTGCAGCAACTGTTATACTTTGCAAATTCCGCAAAAAATCCGCAGAGGACACCCGTTACAAAAAACACGTATTAATCAGCCGTGTTATTTCAATTATAACTGCCGCTGCTATCATATTTCCTATGGTTATGTGCATGGGATTCAATAACAACAAAGCCTGTCACGGTCTGAAACTTTGTGCATTTTCCTACGGTGGTCAAAATATTATGCAAAACCGTGTAAAGGCTCTGCCAAAAAAGCTTCCCAAAAACTGTGATAATTATCGTTTCAGATTAGGTCATGGACTCAACAAAATGGAATTTGATGCAGCAAGTGCATTTGTTAAATTTTCCACCGACAATGATACTTTGGCGGCATATGAAGCAGAATTCATCGAAAAAGGCTATAAACAGCTATCTCCCGATTTCACCTTTGAAGATTTCCTACGTAAGAATAAAATAAAAGAAGATGAAATTTTAGAGTACTATGAAACCATGAATTATGCAATTACGGATTATCTTGTGGACATAGGCGTGCCTTGGTACCTTGACGGGCATCTTACTGATAATACGTTTAATTTAAGCTATGATGTCATTGTGTATGATTTCAGCGAAAAACTGGGATTTTCCGCAGGCTGTATACTTGATTACACCAACGGAATTGTCATTTTCTGGGCGTAAAAGGTGGCGGTATGGAAGATAAAACAAGAGAAACTCCCGTCACTTCCCCATTTACTTTGATAAATATAG
>JAZUOE010000181.1:0-5924 GCA_045604505.1 Ruminiclostridium sp.
TTATATTTGCCATTTGCATATTTTCCCACAATAATTATACTACTTTTTCGCCATATAATCAAGTATATTAAGAAAAATACATGAAAAAGAGCCGCTTTATTTTTTAATCTCAACTAAGGCAGCTCTTCTGTTTTTATTCATTTGTTATAAACAGCACCCCGAATGTACCGGGACCGCAGTTACTTGATATAGTGGCGGAGGCGCTTGTGACATTCAGAGTTTCAAAATGACAATGCTTATTTATTTCCATAGTAATTAACCTAAGGCTTTTCACACTGCAGCCAACATGAGTCACAAAAGCGCATTTTTTATCAATTTTAAAGTTGTTCTTAAGCTCTCTGCAAACGTATTTTTTACAGGCATAATCGTAATTTCCGAAGCCAAATGCCTTTAGTTTTATTTTGCCGTTTTTCATGTGGAGAATAGGGTGAAGATTAAACACGTTGCACACAGTTTTCATTATTTTCGGCACAAGTTCATTGCGGTAAAGATAATCAGCGTTTTTGGTCATAAATGTGGTGGAAATACGGTTTTTAAGTTCAGTTAATTCCGCAATGATTTTATCTGCACTATAACCCTTATCTGCTTTTTTGGCAGCGTACATTACCATAAATCCTAATCCTGAGGATAAATGTCCTGAATCAAGAATATGTATTCTTTTATCACCGTCCTCAACAAGTGCAGCCGCTTTCTTTGCGTTTTCATAAGAAGGGCTTATGCAGCTGCTGATAGTTATAAGGACGATTTCTTCATATTTTTCCAGCTTTTTTTCAAAAGCTTTCTTATATACATCAGGGGAAGGCGGTGAGGATTTTGTCTTTTTTCCGCCGCTTTCCATGTAGGAGATTATATTTTCTGCCGTTATTTCGTCAGTGTCGGTAAATATGCCGCTTTCAGTTTCAATTAAAAAGTAGAGCAGGTCTATGTCATAGTTTTGGATTATAGTTTTTGGTAAATCACAAACACATTCCGCTATAACACCGACTTTTCTTTTGCTTGAATTCATTTTTTACTCCTCTCTCAGTTATGACTTCAGCTTTTTTGTTATTGAATCGGTTATTTCGGCTGCGGTGTCATATTCAAAGTCCTCAGCGGCAGATTTTATCTCATTAAATAATGGCTTAAGTGCAGTGCCATTTATTGAGTATCCGCTCATCAAATCGCAAATTTCAGAAATTGCGTCGCTATCAAAAGAGTCACAGGCAGTTTTGATTTTAGTTATGATTTCTGTCAGCTTTTCTTCGGATATTTCTATAAGAGAAGAGGTTTCATTATTATTGTCAGTTTCGGTATCTGTTTCTTCCGCTGAAAGCTTTTCGGGACAAGCCATTTCCATATATTGTTTACCCAGTTCAACCACTTTTGAGAACATTTCAAGCATAGGAGCAGTCTTTTCTTCGATAAGGTCATATTTTTCGTCCTTACCTGCAAATTCGAGCTCCTTGCAAAGTTCTGATAACGGCTTTGAACCAATCATAAGTGAGGTACTCTTAAGTGCATGAACCTCAATCACATAGTTCTTCCAAGATTTTTCCTTAAGAAGGGAAAGAATTTTGTTGTTGACATCATTTGCTTTCTGAATATACAGAGCAAGGATTTCGTTATATGCGTCAACATCTCCGCTAGTATAGGAAATTCCTGTCTGACTATCGAAAAGTAAGTTCTGAACAGCAGGTTTAGACTGTGTATTCTTTACGTCAGCTTTTCTTCTGCTGTTTACGGTTAAGTTTTCATTTCTTTCAGGAATTTTTATAAGCTCTCTTGGCAGCCATGTTTTAAGTATACGGCTAAGGGCGGAAAGCTCAATAGGTTTTGCAATAAAATCGTTCAAGCCCTCTTCAATATACATATCCCTTACACCGTTTACGGCATTTGCGGTAAGGGCAATAATAGGCAGTTTTTTATAATATTCACCCTGCATTTTTCGTATAGCTTTTGTTGTTTCGATACCGTCCATTTCGGGCATCATGTGGTCCATAAATACTATATCGAAATCTTTTGAACGGAGAAGTGAAATTGCAGCCCGTCCGCTGTCGGCGGTTGCAACCTGCATACGATAAGGGCGCATAAGTCCTACCGCAACCTTAAGGTTAATTATATTATCATCAACAATAAGCACTCTTGCCTTAGGTGCAATAAAGCGTATAGAGGCATTTCTTCTTTCGTTAATGTCACTCAGAATATTTTCGTTATTGAATATTGAGGCAATAGTGAGGGCATAGAACGGCTTATAGATACATTTCATGTTTTCAGGTACATCAATACCGTTTATTCTGTCCTGAACAATAACTACCTCACAACTATCGGCTGCTTTTTCAAAGAATTCCTGATTGTTGAGAAATTCCTCTCTGCCAACAAAATAGTGAGTGAATTGTTTTTTCTGTGCAGCCTCATAAAGCTGGTCAAAATGGTCAAAAGCGGCAATTTCCGAATTAAGGGAAACAGCTAATTCATTCATAAGTGTTCGATATTCCTTAGCAACCTTAGGCATACCGAATTTTGTCATGTCAATAAATATGGCAGAGCTGAGTTTCTTTGATTCTTTAATGGAAATGAAAGGTTCGGGGTTTGATACCTTAAGGGGAATGACAAATTTAAACTCTGAGCCTGAACCATAAACACTAGATACGTTTATAAAACCACCCATGCTTGTTATGAACTTTTTAGAAATTGCAAGACCAAGTCCTGTACCCTCAACAGAGCGGTTTTTCTTTGTATTAACCTGCTGAAAGCTGCTGAACAGATTTTCCAAATGTTCAGGTGAAATACCTATACCTGTATCAGAAACCGAAACAGACAGATTTATTCCATAATCATGTTTTGATTGCGTTACGTTTATGGTA
The DNA here is from genome assembly GCA_045604505.1 of Ruminiclostridium sp. Lineage (GTDB taxonomy): Bacteria > Bacillota > Clostridia > Oscillospirales > Ruminococcaceae > Ruminiclostridium_E. The sequence goes on from JAZUOE010000181.1 coordinate 2,844, forward strand.
ACGCACCCGCTGTTTGTGAATTTGATAGCATTTGTGACAAGATTAATCATAACCTGTCGTATTCTTAATTCATCACCTATAAGCCCGGAAGGGATATCAGGGTCACATCTTACAATAAGCTCAAGGTTTTTGTCTCCTTTTCGGGTGATTGCCATATTAATTACATCATTAATAGTTGATGCAATATTAAACTCTTCATTAATAAGCTCCATTTTTCCTGATTCAATTTTAGAGAAATCAAGAATGTCATTAATAATGGAAAGCAGACTACGGCCTGAATTCTGAATGTTAAAGCAGTATTCTCTTACAGTATCACTTATATCATTTTCACGAAGGATAAGCTCACACATACCGATAACCGCATTGAGAGGAGTTCTTATTTCATGGCTCATGTTTGCTAAAAAGTCGCTTTTGGTGTTATTAGCCTGTTGCGCCATTTCAAGCAGGGCTGTTTGCTGCTTTCTGTATTTCAGCAATGTGTGATTGATATAAATACAAATAATTGTATCGCAAAAATACACAAAAGGAAATCTGGCAGCGACTATATCTGAATAAGCAAAACCAATTTCTTGAATAGGCGTCCACAGGTATATTGCTGTAAATATACCGAGAATAACAGAGAAGGTTCCGCCGTAAAGCAGCTTGTAAAAGAATATACCTACAGGCGGTACAAGGAGCAGCCATACTATTGTAAATCCGTTGTTATTGCCTGAAATTACAAAATACATCATAATAACAAGCACTACAGTTAATGTGCTGATACTGATAAAAGCAAAGCTGTGTAGTTTTTTATATATGGCAAGATTTGCAAAGCAGACAACGGCAAGTATACCCAACGCTAATGCCATTGACGGTGATTTTGTGATTAAGTTTAAAATACACATAAACACCCCGAAAACGCCCATTATAAAGGTGTTAAGGAGTATGCTTTTTTCGTCGGTATCTTTTGCGTCCTGTTTAAGGTCGCTGAAAAAACCTTCCATTTAATTTCCTCCCGCTTTTTTATTTATTTTCAGAGAGATAAGCTGAAACTACTTCCTCTAGGTTATCTGCGGCTGCACGATACATTTTAATAAATTCATTATGATGAATTAAGATATAGTCTGTATCCCCGCTTTCAAGTGCAGTGCGCATTTGTTCGGAAAACTCATGCAGTTGTGTCAGACCTACGTTTTCGGCAGCCTCAATGGTAATTTTAAGGTTAAGAAGGTAGCTCTTATAATCCTTAACGGAAAAGTCAAAGTCAAGGTCATTACACCTGTTGTTGTCACAGAAATTGTAGACAGCCTCCATGTACGCGCCGCTGTCATTTTCAGCTTTTTTAAGCCCCACATCAATATCAAGAGCAGAGCCTACATTGTCATAACTGCTTTCTGCTATATCGTCAGAGGATTCAATTTCTATGGTTTTTATTATATCTCTGTTCAGGTGTTTAAACAGGCATTTTTCAATATCATGTCCTGTAAATGGCTTTGAAAGATAGTCGTCAAAGCCAACTTCCATATAAGTTTGCTTTGCTCCATAAATGGCGTTAGCGGTAAGAGCAATAAAAGCTGTGTTTGCGGCTAAATCTGCATTTTTGATTTTTGTCAGTGTTTCAATGCCGTCCATTTCAGGCATCATGTGGTCAAGAAATACTATATCATAAAAATTCTTTTTAAGCATTTCAATACACTGACTGCCGCTTGACGCTGTATCAATCTTTACAAGAGTGCGTTTAAGCAGACTTTTTGCGACAAGAAGATTTGTTTCATTATCATCAACTATAAGTACGCAGGAATCGGGAGCGGTTTTGACAGTGTCCTTTTGCTCATGTTCAAGTGAGGCTTTAAATCTTTGCTCATAATTGCCCATAGGGTCAGCATTTACGATTTTCTGCTCAATTACAAAAGAGAAAGTAGAGCCAACACCATAAACACTTGAAACGTCAAGCTCACTGTTCATCATATTAAGCAATCTCTGAACAATAGTGATACCAAGACCGGTACCTTCAATATTTCTGTTTTTTTCCTGGTCAAGACGCTGAAAAGAGGTAAACAGTTTTCCTAAATCCTCTTCCTTTATACCGATACCTGTGTCGGAAACGCTGACTTCCAATTTGATATTACCGTCATATATCCGAAGTATTTTCATTTTAAGACGGACGTGTCCTGCTGGGGTGTACTTGACGGCATTAGTAAGAATGTTGGTGATTATCTGTCTTAAACGGACATCATCACCGTAAAGCACAGAAGGGATATTTTCATCAATATCGGCGATAAACTTAAGCTTTTTCTTATCCGCTCTTGCTTTAACCATATTAACAATATCGTTTATCATTGAGCTGACATCATACTCAACAGGTACGATTTCCATTTTTCCTGACTCAATTTTAGAGAAGTCAAGAATGTCATTGATTATTGAGAGCAGTGTTCTACCTGCACTTTGAATATTTGTCGCGTATTCAACAATGCTGTCTTCACTTGACTCACGCATTATCATTTCATTCATGCCAAGCACAGCATTAATAGGAGTTCTAATTTCGTGGCTCATATTTGCAAGGAAGTTATTTTTTGCCTTTCCTGCATTTATTGCGTTTTCAGCAGCCTCTTTGAGTTCTCTGTTTACCCTAGACTGCCAAAGAGTAAGACGGTGCATGATTACATTTACGATTATTATGCATAGTAAAAATACACACAGATAAATTATAGCTGACGAAATAGCATTTCCGTAAATTTCATCTATATTTCTTACAACAATTACTTTAAATCCCGAAATAGTTTCAGTCATTGCAAAGCAGACCTTTTTACTGCCGTCATAGTCATCGATTATAACGGATTTAATATCTGTCAATGCTTTACGATAAAATATAGATGTGGCGTTTACGATGTTGTCAGGTTTCATCTGATATTCGTCATAAGGGTGATTTAAAATATTGCCGTTAATGTCAGTAAGGAAGGCATAGCCTGTATCGGTATAGCTTTCGCCAAGAATATTTATAAGCTTATCAAGGTAGTAGTCTATACCTAAAAGTCCGATAAAATTACCCTTTGTATCATACACTATTTTACTTAGGGTTGTACAATAAAGACCGGTTTGCTC
>JAZUOE010000182.1:0-15771 GCA_045604505.1 Ruminiclostridium sp.
ATTAAAATAACACTTGAAAATCCCACCTTTTTAGTGTATAATGGAAATATATTGCAAAAAGAAAGGAAAATAACTATGAGAGCACTTGCTGTTGAAGGAATGAAGGACTATCTTCCTGAGGAAATGGCCCTTCGTGACGAGCTTATTAATAAAATTGTAAAAACCTATAAGGAAAACGGTTTCCGCCGTATTTCAACACCTGCTGTTGAAAGTATCGAAAATCTTGATAACAGTGACGGCGGTGAAAACCTTAAGCTTATTTACCGTATTGCCAAGAGAGGCGAAAAGCTGGATAAGGCTATTGCTAGTGGTGACCCCGCAAACCTTTGCGATTTAGGCTTACGCTATGACCTTACCCTGCCTTTGGCACGTTACTATACCGCACACGCAAATGACCTTCCTACTCCTTTTAAGTGCATTCAGGTTGACCGCGTTTATCGTGCAGAACGTCCTCAGAAGGGCAGAATGAGAGAATTTATTCAGTGCGACATCGACATTTTAGGCAGTGAAAGCACAAACAATGAAGTTGAGCTTATGTCTGTAACTGCAGAGGCGCTTAAAAATATCGGTATCAACTCTTTCCGTATTATCGTGAACCACAGAGCGGTTATAAAGAGCGTCATTCTCCACTGCGGTTTTGCTGAAGAACAGGTAAATTCTGTATGTATCACTATCGACAAGCTGGATAAAATCGGTACAGAGGGTGTCCGCGAAGAGCTTTTAAGCAAGGAATTTTCCGCTGAGGCTGTTGAAAAGCTGATGGCCCTTTTAGGTTCTAAGGAAATCACCCTTGAACAGCTTGAAAGCTATGGCGCAGGTGAACCCGCAAAGGAATTGTTCACCGTAATTGAACAGGCAAGAAAAATTGCAGACGGTTCTTATGAAATTGTTTTCGATATTACACTAGTTCGTGGTCAGGGCTACTACACAGGCATTGTTTTCGAGGTTAGCTGTGATGAATTTGGCGGCACCGTTGCCGGTGGCGGACGATATGATGGCCTTATCGGCAGATTTTCCGGCAAGGACGTTCCTGCAGTTGGCTTTTCTATCGGTTTTGAGCGTATCTTCTCCGTTCTCTCCGACAGAGGGGTTTCTACAAGCGGCAGACAGAGGGTTGCCGTACTCTACAACGAAGAAAACTTTACTGACGCTTATACTTACGCTAATACACTCCACAACGAATATGATGTAACACTTGTTATTGCTAAGAAAAAAATCGGTAAACAGTTTGGTCAGCTTGAACAGCAGGGCTACGCTTATGCAGTTGTTTTTGACAATGATAAAGAGTGGAAGGATTTACAGAAAAAGGCTGAATAAAAAGAAGGCTGCCCATAATGGCAGCCTTTTATTTTAATCAAACGGCAATGCAGAAATGTAGTCTAAGAAACCAAAAAATCCTGCGCCAATCAGCAATAATCCACCGATACTAAAACACACAATACTTATGTAAAACCATGTTTTATGGTCTTTTTTGCCCTCTTTCTTCATTTTTTGAGAGAGAACAAGAGCTACAATTCCTAAAATTGCAGTAAATAACCCGCTGACAAGGTAAATTCCCACAACCAACGCAAATTCAATTTCCTCAACGCTATCCATATTATCCCCCTAACGTATTTTTCTCCGCAGTGATTTTCACTGCGGAGATATTTTTAATATATTTTTTCTACTGTATAGCCTTGTTCTTCTAACAGGTTAATAACACTGTTGTCGCCGCAGAAATGCGCAAAACCAACCATATAGAATACATCGTCGCCATTTTCTATATATTCAGCCGCTTTTTCTGCCATTCCTTCATTTCTTACAACTAACATCAAATTATTGTAATTTTCGTAGTCGTCCTTAAGTTCTTCGGGTAATTCCGCTAAGGACTCCTTCTCCATCGCCTCATAACCCTCTACATCTCCGGTTGCCCACATATTGTAAAGCTCCATAAAGTCGCTTTCAAATTCTTCGATAGTTATGCTGAGCATACCGTTTATGTTGTAGTTGGATAAATCGTCTGTATTGGCGGTAATAGCATTCATCTGGTCCTCAAGTTCTTCTATATCCCAAATGTATTTGCCATCTGCTCTTGCCGCATCTATAAAGTATTGGTCAATGCCGCTTTGGCTCATTCCTTCCATTTTCATTACTGTAGCTGTAGTCAGCAGACTTTCCCAATACGCCGCATTGTATGAGTCAAAAGATTCATTGTAATAACCTAATTCTGTAAGACGGGCTTTTGCGTTTTCATAATTTTCAGGGGTAAGGTGGTCAGTAATAAGAGTTCCGTCATTCAGCACAAAGTAAGAAAGATAGGTTAGCTGAATTACCATATCCGTCTGTACCTTTGTAACGTCATATTCTACCGCAATACCGTCACTTTCGTTATATATATCCATAACATACTGAGGAACAGGTGCGTTTGTTTCAGGAATAATGTGGATTGTGCCCATCATCTTGATACTATTGCCGCTTTCGGGGTCTGTTACCTGCCATACTGCAGGGGTAATGCCCTCTGCATTGCCCTCAACCACATTTTCTGCGGGGGTTGTTTCTTCTGTAACTGCCTCTTCCTCCTGCTTGGAGCAACCTGAAAGAGCTAAAATTCCTGCAAGGAGAAGTGCTATCAGACTTTTTTTCTTAATCATAATACTGCCTCGTTTCCTTCGTTCTCTATCTGTCTTGTAGTAAGAACAAAAAGTGTTGTAAAATAAAGAATAAGTGATAAAATAACCGTAACTATAAGGCTAACCGCTACATTTACAGGGTCAAGGTCAGCCGCCGCTGAAAGCCCTGCAAAATCTGTCTGACCTGAAAATGCGTCCATTGCTATTGAGGGGAGTGCAAAGGGGTTGAATTTATCAACTCTGAAAGAGGTCAGTAAAGCGGGAATAAGATTAACTGCCGCAAGTACGCTTATAACTGCCACGCCGGGACGTTCTGTGCATATACCTAATGTTAACTGTAAAATCATTACAAAAGAAATGTAAAGACCTACAGACACAGCCGCAAGAAACAGCATGGATATATCTATTGCGCCATCAAATACAAGGAGTGTTACTCCCGCACAGAGAAATAATCCCAAAAAGCCTGATAAAAAGCCTGTTACCGGATAAAGAATAAATTTGGGGGTTACATACATTTTCGGGGTAAGTCCCGCACAGCGGGGGATTATAATAGAACGTTTTTTCTGCTCACTGCCTGAGGGCGCCATCATAATCAGAAGAATGATAAGTACGGCAGTGCTGGTGAAATCACCGATTGACATTGACATCATGGCAGATGCGTCCATGCTTTCAAACATATCAAATACCGCTAAATCTTCCTCGCTGAACATTGCTGTACCTGTCTGCTCTTCGCCCTCGTGTACAATACCGCTTTCCTGTTCGCTTATCATATCTCCCATAGAAGACATCATAGCACCAACGCCCTTAATCATAATAGGGTCTACAAGAGCGAAAATCATAATAGAGAAGATTACACCGAACATACGGAAGGTTCGGGAGAAAAACATAAATTCCTTTTTTAATGCACTGGAAAGTTTCATCAGAAATTCCCCCTTTCCGCTCTGTTGTCAGCTACTGTCTGAATATAAATCTGTTCAAGTGTAGGGCTGGTTGTTTGAATTTTTGATACGGCAATATTATTTTCGGCAAGAAGTCGCATTGTATTCATCATACCTGCTCCGCCTTCCTCTACATCTATTACCGCAAGTCCTGAACCTGCAAAGAACTGGAAATCCTTCGCAAATTCCGCACCCTTAAGCAGGGCAATTGTTTCTTCAGTAGGATTTGTAAGAGTAACTTCAACACTGTTACGCATATAACTGCTTTTTATGTTTGTAATAGTGTCTTCTATAGCAAGTCTGCCGTTTTTCATTATACCGATACGATTTGCAACTCTTTCTACATCACTTAAAATATGTGTACAGAGAAGGATTGTAGCTCCTGTATGGGTAAGGTTTGTTATAATATTCATTACCTCAGCACGGCCCTCTGGGTCAAGTGCAGAAGTAGGTTCGTCAAGAATAATAAGGTCAGGATTATCAAAAATGGTTGCCGCAATACCCATTCTCTGATTCATACCACGTGAATAACCCTTTATACGTCTTTTTCCGCCCTCGCTCATTCCTGTAATTTCCAATACATCAGCTATTCTTTTCTTTACATCGCCCTGATAATTTGCACAGGCGGCAATGTATTCAAGATATTCATAGCCGTTCATATATCCGAAAAGAGCAGGGGTTTCAGGAAGATAACCGATTTTTATCGGCTCATTATTTTCGCCTAAAATAATTTCTCCCTCGTCCTTCGGGATAATGTTGCATATAATATTCATTGTGGTTGATTTACCACAGCCGTTTTTTCCTAAAAAGCCGTAGACATCGCCCTTGTTGATAGTCATATCAAGACCGTCTAAAACTCTGAAATTCTTGTAGCTTTTTTTCAAGCCCTTTATCTGAACCATTTCAACTGTTCCTTTCCCATAAATTTAATAAATGTAAACAACATTTACCGTTACAGGTAACATTATACTACCGTTTTTTAGCTTTGTCAATAGTATTTTAAGGAAAAGTAAATATTTTTTACTTTTCGACAATTTACCGTGATAACAGAGTGAAAATCTATACAAACTGTAAAATGTATTTACACACATTGCAAATGCCTTTAATTATCGGAATAAACAAAAGAACAACCTATATTTTATGCGGTTTTGTGAAATAATTCGTTTGCATTCCCGCCTTTTATATGGTATACTATCTAGTGATTGTGATAAAATAAGAAAAAGAAGGGAATTTTACAATGATTACAGTATCAAATCTGAGCTTACAGTTCGGCGGTTCAACTCTTTTTAAAGACGTTGACCTTTTATTCACTCCCGGAAACTGTTATGGTGTTATCGGTGCCAACGGTGCGGGTAAATCAACATTTTTAAAAATATTAAGCGGTGAGCTTGAACCTACAACAGGTAGTGTTACTATTCCTAAGGATTTAAGAATGTCTGTTTTAAAGCAGGACCACTTTGAATTTGACGAATACACTGTTCAGGAAACAGTTATTATGGGTAACAAGCGTCTTTATGAAGTTATGCAGGAAAAGGACGCTCTTTACGCAAAGGAAGATTTCACCGAAGAGGACGGCAACAAGGCTAGTGAATTAGAGGCTGAATTTGCTGAACTTAACGGCTGGGAAGCAGAAAGTGACGCTGCTAAGCTTATTCAGGGTCTTGGTCTTGATGAAAGCATTATGTACAGCACAATGGGCAGCCTTTCCGGTAACGAAAAGGTTAAGGTGCTTTTAGCACAGGCACTTTTCGGCAATCCTGATATCATTCTCATGGACGAGCCGACAAACCACCTTGACATTGACGCAATCGCATGGCTTGAGGACTTCCTTGCAGAGTATTTCGGTTCCGTTATTGTTGTATCCCATGACCGTCACTTCCTTAATAATGTTTGTACACATATCGTTGATATTGACTATAACAAGATTAAGATGTATGTAGGTAACTACGAATTCTGGTATGAATCTTCACAGCTTATTCAGCGTATGATTAAGCAGCAGAATAAGAAGAATGAAGAAAAAATCAAAGAACTGCAGATGTTTATTCAGCGTTTCTCCGCTAATAAGTCCAAGTCTAAACAGGCTACATCAAGACGTAAGCTCCTTGATAAGCTGACTGTTGAAGAAATGCCGGCCTCAAGCAGACGTTATCCATTTATCGGCTTTGATATGGAGCGTGAGGCAGGTAAGGATATTCTTCAGGTTTCCGGTCTTTCCAAAACTGTTGACGGCGTAAAGGTTCTTGACGATGTTTCCTTCACAGTAGGTAAGGGTGATAAGATTGCATTCTTAGGCGAAAGCGAAATCGCAATTACAACTCTCTTTAAAATCATCATGGGTGAAATGGAACCTGATGAGGGCAGCTACAAGTGGGGCAGCACTATTACAACCAGCTATTTCCCCATTGACTCTGACCACTTCTTTGCCGGTTGCACAATGTCAATTCTCGATTGGATTCGTCAGTACTCAAATGATGTAACAGAAACCTACCTCAGAGGCTTTTTAGGAAGAATGCTTTTCTCAGGTGATGATATTTTCAAGCCTGTAAACGTACTTTCCGGTGGCGAAAAGGTAAGATGTATGTTCTCAAGAATGATGCTGTTCCAGTCCAACTGCCTTGTACTTGACAGACCTACCAACCACCTTGACCTTGAAAGTATCACTGCTGTTAATAACGGCTTACGTGATTTTAAGGGAAATGTACTTTTTGCATCTCATGACCACGAAATTGTTCAGACTGTTGCAAACAGAATTATCGAAATCAACGAACATGGCTGCTTTGATAAAATCGGCACATACGAAGAGTATATTGATTGGCGTAAAGGTCAGAATATCGGCACATTTACCTTATAAAACGAAGAGGCACTGCGAATGCAGTGCCTTTGCTTATTTCACAGATGTTTCCTTAGGGGCAATGAGCTTTAAACCATTATGCTTTATAGAAATTTCTGTCATGCCTGATGTTTTATAAATTTCTCCGTCAATATTACAGGGCATGGTAAGTCCGTTTTTTTGTAATATCTTCATTTTTCTGCCTCTGACAATTATAATCTTATCACCAAGCTTTTCAACATCTCCGGCGCAGAAAGCCTTTGTACACATAGCTGCCTCAAAATTTTTAACCTGTTTGAACAATACAAAATCAAGATAACCGTCATCAGGCTTTGCATTTTTGGCAGGGGAGATGTTTCCGCCATAAACACAGCCGTTAAAAGCACTGACTAACAGGTATTTTCCGCTGTAATCCACACCGTCAATTTCTATCTTATAATCAAGGGCATGTTTTGTCAAAACGTCAACGATTGACGAAAACCAATAGGGGAAGTTTCGGTTAAACTTTGTAAATAACGAATAACTGTCAATATCACCGATAATTCGGGCGGTCATTCCTATGGAAAGGGCATTGCAAAAGCGTATTCCATTAACCTCTGCTAAATCAAGAGAAAGAGGTGTTCCCTCAATTAAGTTGCGCAGTTTATAAAATGCCTCAGGTTCTTTAAAGCATTTTAAAAGGTCATTTGTAAAACCACAGGGGTAACAGGCAAGTTCTACATTCTTGTATTTTTTTACTGCATCAAGAATTCGCTGAAAGGAACCTGAACCGCCGCAGGAATAAAGTCGTATAGGCTCACCGCTGAATGCGTCGCAGATTTTTTCAACAATAACCCCTTCATGTCCTTCATATTCAATAATAAAAAACAGGTATTCAAAATCCAACCTTTCGCTGAGCGTTTCAACTTCACTTCTTATTTCTTCAGACCTGTCAACATTTCCCGCAATAGGATTTACAAGAAAAATATGCCTCACAATTTTCACTCCCTTCGCCACTAAAAAGCACAGTAAAGAGTTGTTTTTTTAAATTAAATATGGTATAATAAAATATATGCAGCTTGTAGAAAAATCTTATTTCTCAAAAAACGAGCGTAGCGAGAAATACTTGTGAAAGTCCCACACTACTTAAAAGCAGGATTTATCAACATTCTGATTTATATTATACTTTATAATATAGATTATCAGAATTTTCTCTTTTAGTCAAGTACATTTTACAAAAGGCGGTGCTGTTATGAAAAAGAAAACTCCTGACTTATACTATGCCGATAAGGATACCGCCCGTGTGCGTAAACACGCAGACCGCTTTTCCTTCGGACTTTCTGTGGCATATCTGATTTTTATGTTCTTTTTGAGCAATTATCTTAGTTTCCCCTTTTTCGCCACTTTATTTTATCCGGCAGTTATGGTTATCGGTACTATTCTCTATCTGCATAAAAAAATACCTCGTATTATATATGAATACTGGTTTGCATTTTCAGCATCAGGACTTTGCATAATATACGCTATTTTTTCACAAACCATTACGGTTGCACTGCTGATTTACCTCACCTCGCTTATCATAACGGCAATGTTCAGAGATGAACGGCTTATCTTCTTTGATATGATTATGGGCATGGTGCTGTCTGCAGTTTGTTTCGTTGTCAGATACAAAGACGTTGGCTTTAATATCGGTACAGGAAAGCTTTTAGAATACATACTGATTCCTGTATGTATTTTTGCAATCCACTTTGCTCTTTCAAGCCTTGTAAAACGTGATAAACAGCTATTTTTGTTTTCTCAGCAGAAAAACCGTAATAACCTTACTCTTCTGCAGATTGTAGAAACCAAAAGAGAAGAGGCTGAAACTGCCGTAAAGGTAAAAACCGAATTCCTTGCTAACACAAGCCATGAAATCCGCACACCTATGAACTCTATTATGGGTATGACGGAACTTGCACTAAGAGAGGATATTTCTCCGCAGGTAAGAAATTACTTGGGAAATATTCGTGACGCAGGTACAAACTTGCTTAATATCATCAACGATATACTTGACTTCTCAAAAATTGAATCTGGAAAAACTGAACTAAGCGTTTCAGACTATAACATTCTTTCAGTGATAAACGATGTTTGCAACATTATATCCATAAGAATGAACAACAGCTCTGTTCAGCTTATTACCTGTATTGACCCGGATATTCCCTCACTGCTCAGCGGCGACGAAAGACGTATAAAGCAAATTATACTTAATCTTGCAAGTAATGCTATAAAATATACCCGTCACGGAAGTATCACCATAACTATCAGCGCTGTTGCCTCAGACGATGAAAACGTTATGCTCAGGTGTGATGTAAAAGATACCGGTATCGGTATAAAGGAAAATGACATAAAACGATTGTTCAATGCCTTTGAACGTGCTGATACAAAGCGCAACCGCAATATTGAAGGTACCGGTCTTGGACTTGCTATCTGTAAATCACTTACCGAAATGATGGGTGGTACTATAAAAGTGCGCAGTGTTTACGGCACAGGAAGTATCTTCAGTGTTGAAATCCCCCAAAAGATTAAAGATAACTCACCATGTATAAGAATAGACAACAAAGAGGATAAAAATATTCTCCTTTGCATAAGAGATAGAGAGCGCCTTAGCGCAATCTCTGCCGAACTGACCTCTTTAGGTCTTTGCTATACTCCAATTCAGGATATATCTGTCCTTTCTCTTGTTGAAATAGAGGAGTACAGTGATATTCTTATGGACCTTGATGAATATAACGCAAACAGATTTTCTTTATCAAAAATATCTGTTCCTATCAGCGTAATTGCAGAACCGGGCGCTCCGCTGGAAACAGATAGTACAGGTGTTCGTAAAATTTATCACCCTGTTACTATTATTTCACTTCTCAGCCTTTACGGTGATGTCAACACATTTGCCGACAGCAGGAAAAATCCCTTGTATAAGCAGTTTTCCGCTCCTGAGGCAGAAATTCTTGTTGTCGATGATAACAGCACAAACCTGTTGGTTGCCAAAAGGCTTATTTCCCTTTACGGTGCTAATATTGACACAGCAGAAAGCGGAATACAGGCACTTAAAATGGTTCAGAAAAAGGATTATGATATTGTATTTATGGACCACATGATGCCTGAGCTTGACGGTATCGAAACAGCACAGGCTATAAGAAGTCTTGGCGGAAAGTACAGTAAGCTAACTATAGTTGCTCTTACCGCTAATGTAATCAGCGGTGCGGCTGAGCTTTTCAGAGAGTCGGGAATGGACGACTTTTTAGGCAAACCTATTGAAATGAGTGAGCTTAACCGTGTGCTTTCACGCTACATACCCGCTGAAAAGCAGATAGAAAAAGAAGAAGAGGCTAAGCCTGTATCTGAAAAAAATAACGACTCCTTTACAGAAAAGCTGAAAGAAATCAATGGCCTTGATATTGCCGCAGCATTAAAACAGTGCAACAATGACGCACAATTGCTTTCGGACATTCTCCGCTCCGCCGCTACAACCCCCACTGTCAAAAACCTTTGTGAGGCTTATGAAAAGCAGGATTTACGCAGTTATACCATTTTTGTTCACGGCATAAAGGGCGCATTACGAAACGTTGGCATGAAAGAGCTTGGTGACATGGCTTATGATTTGGAACTTGCAGGAAAGCGTGATGATACAGATTATATCACTGCCCACCACAGTTCCTTTATGGATAAGTTTAATCAGTTTGCCTCTACAGCATTAAGAATAACAGAAAATAAAAATAAAGCACCTACCGAAAGCGGCAGCCTTGATGAACTTAAGGCTTATGTTAAAGAATTGATTTCCGCCGCTGAAGATATGGATTACAGCAACGCAAAAAGAATTACAGATATAATAAGCCAAAAAACTTATGGAGAGAAAATTGACGAAAAAATCCGCAGCCTTTGTGAACAGGTAGATGAATTTGAGTTTGCATTAGTTTCGGAAATTGCCGTCAGTATGGAGGAGGAAATATAAATGCAGGAAAAACCACTTATTCTGGCAGTTGATGATGAACCTGCAAATCTTAAACTGATTTCTGCTGCATTAAGTGAGGATTACACTCTTGCTCTTGCAAAATCTGCGGCTATGGCTGAGCAGTTTTTAAGCCGCAAAAAGCCCTCTCTTATTCTGCTGGACGTAAAAATGCCCGAAAAGGACGGAATAACCTTTGCAGAAGAGCTTATGGAAGGCGGGGAAACCTTTTCTATTCCCTTTGTGTTTATCACAAGCCTTTCTGACCCTGAAACCCGCCGTAAAGCTAAAAATCTAGGGGCTGCAGGGTATGTGGAAAAGCCCTTTGCTCCTACTGAGCTTAACACTTACATAAAAGGCATTTTCAAAAGCAGAATATGAGGATTTCTGTACCGAAAATGGTACAAATATAATTGTATAATCAGCTTGTAAGATAAAACAACATACTTCTGAAAGGAAAGGTAATAAAATGGCAAAAAGCAGTTCTGCAAAAAAAGTTCTTGAAAAGCCCATAACAGCTGAAGAAAAGAAGAAGGCATTAAATGCCGCTATCGCACAGATTGAAAAGCAGTTTGGCGCAGGTTCAGTTATGAGAATGGGCGAAAAGACAGCCCTTAACGTTGAGGCTATTCCCACAGGCTCTATTGGTCTTGATATGGCGCTTGGTATCGGTGGTCTGCCTAAGGGAAGAATTATTGAAATTTTTGGACCTGAGTCAGGCGGTAAGACTACTGTTACACTTCACGCTATTGCTGAGGCACAGAAAAGAGGTGGTATTGCCGCTTTCGTTGACGTTGAACACGCTCTTGACCCTGTTTATGCAAAAGCGCTTGGTGTTGACATTGACCAACTTATCGTTTCTCAGCCTGATACAGGTGAACAGGCTTTGGACATTATGGAGGCACTTGTTCGTTCCGGTGCTATTGATATTATCGTTCTTGACTCTGTTGCCGCAATGGTTACAAAGGCAGAAATCGACGGTGATATGGGTGATAACTTTGTTGGTGTTCAGGCAAGACTTATGTCCTCTGCTATGAAAAAGCTGACAGCAGTTATTGCTAAGTCTAACACTGTTGCTATCTTCATTAACCAAATTCGTGAAAAAATCGGTATTATGTTTGGTAACCCCGAAACTACTCCCGGCGGCCGCGCACTTAAATTCTACTCCTCTGTTCGTATTGAGGTAAGAAAGGGCGAGGCTATCAAGGAAGACGGTGAAACTATCGGCGCACGTACAAAGTGTAAGGTTATCAAGAATAAGGTTGCACCACCCTTTAAAACCTGCGAATTTGATATGATTTTCGGTCACGGTATTTCCCGTATGGGCGAGGTTGTGGACTATGCTGTTGAGCTTGGCTTTATTAAAAAGTCAGGTGCATGGTTCAGCTATAATGACATGAGAATTGGTCAGGGCCGTGAAAATACAAAGAAGTTCCTTATGGAAAATGAGGATATTCGCCTTGAAATTGAGGAAAAGGTTATGGCCAATGCTAAGCAGCTTGAAAACACCCTTGATGACAGTGGCGAGGACGATGATGACGGTAGCTCTGACGCACCTGTTTCCGCTCCTGTTACCGAAGAGGCACCCGCAGAAACTGCTCCCACTCCTAAGAAATCTAAGGCAAAAAAGAGCGTAGTGGTTGATGCTGATGACGATTTCGAGGAATTTTCAATTGACGAAATGGGTGAATAATGGATAGCAAGGAGTTTGAAACCGCTACAAAACGAGCCTCATATCTTCTTGGAGGAAAGGACTACAGCCGTAAAGAGTTGTTGACAAAGCTGCTTAAAAACTATAGCAGAGAGGCTTGTGAGGCAGCAGTTGAGCGAATGGTTGAGTATGGCTACCTTGACGATAGGAAATATGCCGAAAAATTGGCAAGACATTATATAGAAGTGAAAAAATACGGTAAAAGCCGTGCAAAATCGCTTATGATACAGAAAGGGCTTGGTTCGTCAATGGCGGACGAGGCCCTTGAGCAGTATTCTGCAGATGATATGGTTGATGAAATTGTGTCAATAATAAAAAAGAAATATATTGACCGTCTTTATGCAGAAGAACCTGACCGAAGAGCGGAAACGCAGAAGGTTATTGCCGCTTTAGCAAGGCGGGGGTTCAGATATGAGCAGATAACAACTGCCATTAAATTAGTACAAAGCGATTATTCTGATGATTGTGATTATTCAGAGTCTGATTGGTAAATAAAAAATAAAAGGAGTTCTCTTATGTCAGAAAAAATCAAAGTCGGTGTAGTTTCTCTCGGCTGCCCGAAAAATCAATGCGATGCAGAAATGATACTCGCAAAAGTTTACAAGGCAGGTTATAAAATTGTGGACGAGGCAGGACTTGCTGACGTTGTTATTATAAACACCTGCGGCTTTATTCAGAGCGCAAAGGAAGAGGCTATCGAGGAGATTATCGAGGCTATAAACCGCAAAAATGACGGAATTAACAAGAAAATTATAGTTACAGGCTGCCTTGCTCAACGCTATCAGCAGCAAATGGACGAAGAGTTTCCTGAAATAGACGCTGTGCTTGGTCTTGGAAGAAACGAAGATATCGTTGCTACAATTGAGCGTGTGCTTAAGGACGAAAGAGTTATTGATTTTGGTAAGGTTGAGGACCACAAGCTTGACGGTGACAGACTTCAGGCTACCTTACCCCATTACGCTTACCTCAGAATTGCCGACGGTTGCGATAACTGCTGTACCTACTGTGCAATTCCTCAGATAAGAGGTAAATTCCATAGCCGTACAATGGAAAATATTATTGCAGAGGCGGAAGGGCTTATTCAGAACGGAGTAAAGGAACTTATTCTGGTTGCTCAGGATACAACCCGCTACGGCGAGGATTTATATGGCAAAATTATGCTCCCCGAATTGCTGGAAAAACTGTGTCAGCTTGACGTAAAATGGATAAGACTGCTTTACTGCTATCCTGAACGTGTAACAGACGAGCTTATTGAGGTAATCGCAAAGCAGGATAAAATCTGCAAATACATGGATTTACCCATACAGCACTGCAACGGTGAAATCCTTAAGGATATGAACCGCAAGGGCGACAGAGAAAGCCTTACCGCCCTTATAAACAAGCTCCGTGAAAAAATTCCGGGAATTACCCTTCGTACAACCTTTATTACAGGTTTTCCGGGAGAAACAGAGGAACAGTTTACCGAACTTGCCGAATTTGCCCATGAAATTAAGTTTGAACGTTTAGGCTGCTTTGCTTACTCCGCAGAGGACGGCACCCCCGCTGCTGATTTCCCTAATCAGGTTGCAGATGCAGAAAAAGAGCATCGTGCTGAAATTATTATGGAACAGCAAGATGTCAGAGTGGGAGAATACTGCAGCACCCTTATCGGTACCGAAACAGAGGTTGTGGTTGAGGGCTATGACAGATATTCAGAAACCTTCTTCGGACGTGACGCATCTTATGCGCCTGAAATCGACGGAATGATTTATTTCACCTGCAGCGAAAAACTTGCTTTAGGTGACTTTGTAAAGGTTAAAATCACCGATAATATGGACAACAACCTTCTTGGGGAGGTGATTTAATGAACCTCGCCAATAAGCTGACAATGTTCAGAGTGGTGCTTGTTCCTTTCTTTGTTGCTGCAATGGCTTTTAAATGGCACTTAGCCGCACTCATTATTTTCGCAATAGCAAGTATCACGGATATGCTGGACGGTAAGGTTGCCCGTAAGTATAACATGATTACCGACTTCGGCAAATTTCTTGACCCTTTGGCTGACAAAGTGCTGGTTGCCGCTGCACTTATCTGCATGGTAGAGCTTGGTTACACTGCCGCTTGGCTGGTGTGGGTGATTATCGCCCGTGAATTTATGGTTTCGGGCATTCGCCTTGTTGCTGCAGGAAGTAAAGAAAAGATTGTTATTGCCGCAAATATATGGGGTAAGCTTAAAACCGCCTCTACTATGGTTGCAATCTGCGTTGTTCTTATCCTTCATACCCTTGCAGATTTTGGAATTGCTTTTGCCTTCACACAACTTATAAGTGATATTCTTATGTATATTTGCACCGCCCTCACTGTTATTTCAGGTGCTATTTACGTGTGGGATTACAGAGCGGTACTTAAGGAATAAAATAAAAATTAAACCCCGCAGTTACCTGCGGGGCAATTTTTATGGAGAACTCAATTAGTATTAGTCAAAAATATCGGGGAAGAGTAAGTCAAGTTCCTTAAGGTTCTTCTTAACTGTCTCTTCTTCTTCTAACAATTCCTTCTTACGCTTAGGAGTGAGGAATGCCTTGTTAAGTTCAGCCTGAATGCTCAGAAGTGTTGTTCTGAGAGGGTCACGTCTACGCTGATACTGGAGCTTTCTTTCTTCCTTTTCCTGACGAGCACGACGGGCTCTTTCAGCAGCCTCCGCCTCTGCACGTTCAGCAGCAAGACGCTCACGTTCTTCAGAGATACGTTTCTTTTCACCCTCAATACGGTCTACAATCTGACCGTTAAGAGATTCATAACGTGCCTTCTGTTCAGGAGTTGCAAAACGAAGTGCCTTGGTGAAGTTCTTATCCTCTGTAACTGTCTGAGGAAGGTTAGGAATTTCATCTTCACTTGTCAGCTTACATTCGGCAAGGAGCTTACCGATGTAGGCTCTTGACTCTTCAATATCAATATCAAGAATTTTGTCAAAATATGTATCTGCTGTTTCAAATTCACCGTCCTCAAGGAACATATATGCTCTCTTGATAAGGTTTTCCTTATTAGCGGCTGTTGCTGTAACAATTGCATCAGGCACAACTGCTGCCTCTTCAGGCTTAAGGATTTTTTCAACAACGTCTGAGATTTCTCTCATAAATTCGCTTTCGGTGTTATCAAAAGCTTCGTCAAGCCATACAAGTGCCTCAGGGAGCTGCTGGAAGGAAATAGCCTCGCCGTTAAAAATAGGGAAGAGGCGCTTTTCTTCATTCTTAAGTTCCTTAGCAAATGTTGCTACAGCATAGTTATAAAATCCATCACAGCAATCTGTAAGGTTTTTAAAACCTGCTAACATAATGCGGCTGTTCTGTAAAGCGGCAGCGATATGTGCAACCTTTTCAGGTTCGTCCATATCCTTAAGACTTTCAGGAGCATAGAAAACGCTGAAACCTAAGTTTTCTGTAAAACGTAAAAACAGACGGTCTGCATCAAGGTCATCATCTGCTGTTGCATCTTCGTGTGTAAGTACAAAAATATCGTATGTTTTTCCCTGTGCGAAAACATTACGGGAAATATCAATAGCCTCGCCGATTGCAACACCTGCATTTGCGTAAGCACTCTGCAGTTCTTCAGTTGCATAGTAAAGGGCACGTTTATAGCTCTCGCTTTCAGTAAAAGCAGGAAGAGCAGATGTATCTATTCTACAAACAGGGAAACGCTTTCCGCCTTTTAAAACGTACTGAATACCGTATTCACAAAGGAAC
>JAZUOE010000183.1:0-4503 GCA_045604505.1 Ruminiclostridium sp.
ATGTTACTGACAATAAGGTTGTTAAAAAAGCAGGTAAAATCTATGTTGGTATTACAGGCAGCAAGGTTACTACAGTTCCTTTTGATACAGAAACAAAGAAGATTGTAGTTGACCCGGTATCAAGCAATATATTAAAGGCAACATATAAGACCGTTAAGGGTATGGAAGGCGGCGCTTTAACTCTTACAGCAGGTAAGAATGCAGGTGCAGTTAAGGTTTGGGTTATTGACGTTAACGCAAATGGAGAAATCGTAAGAAGTGGCTCTTTCACTGTTACAGTTAGCGGTGCAGCAAGTAAGATGGCTGTTGCTGATACAAACGACAATGTTTTAAAGGGTGCAAGTGTTCCTCACGGCGCAACTAAGAAGTTTAACATCATCGGCTACCTTGCTGACGGCAAGACAGTTACTGAGGACGCAAGTTACTCTGTTAGCGTTGTTGCTCCTAAGGAAGGTCAGGAAGCTATTATTGAGGCATCCTACGCAAGTGGTGTGCTTACAATTAAGTCTTTAGGCAACGGCACAGGTAAGGCTACTGTAAATGTTAAATGTACAGAAAGCAACAAGGTTTTAAAGGTTAATGTAACTGTTATCAACCCCGTAACAGCTGTTAAGGCAGCTCTTACTGAGGATTCTGCAAAGGTTCTCTACCTTAAGGGCGAAAAGATTACTATGAATGTTACAGAAACCAAGACAATTGCTGACGCAGCTACAACTGATAAGGTTAAGATTTATGTGGCTGATGAAACTGAAACAAAGCTTACAGTTAGCGGTACAAAGGTTGAATACGTACCTTCTAATGGTGTTAAGGCAGCGTACAAGAACGGTGTTCTTACTATCACAAGAGAAGACCCCTTCACACCCGCCGTTGTATACTTTGTATACACAGACTCAGCGTCAGGTGCATCTACAGCATATAAGGTTGCAACAATTGCAGCTATCAAGGTTTCAGGCGGTACAGTCGCTTTATAATCGCAGATAATAAAAAGTCCCCCGATTTTCGGGGGATTTTTTGTGCAAAACAAAAGAGCGGTGAAAACCGCTCTTTCTGTTATAAATTAAGTGATTTTTTCAGATAAGCCATAGAGCTTTCTCTCATTTTCTCCAGCTTTGCATTGACGGGAGAATAGTTTATTTCTGCCAACACCTCAGCAGGAATTTCCTTAGGCACTGTGTCGAGAATGCGGTTCTTTAACTCCTCAAATTCAAGGAATGTTCTGAATCGGTCGGACTGTCTGTTTACAAAAGCAGTAAACTTTTTCTCGAAGATTACTGAGAAACAAGTGCCGTGATATGAGTCGGTAACAACGTATTCCGCATTTTTGAAATACTCCACAAATTCTTCGGGAGAGAGGGCTGGTTTACTTATGCCGATTGTAAATGCACCCATATTCTGCTCGGTTCTCACAGGTTCAGCGTCAAAAATGTTTATAATCTCCATTCCCATCTGTTCCTTCAGCTTTTCAAGAAACTCCATTTTCTGCGGTGTTGGGTTAATAATATAGGTAAGTATATATGGGAATTTTTCAGGAAGTACCACATTCTGCGACAACTCGCCGTATTCATTTTTGGTGAGTAAGAATACAGGGTCAAGCACATACTCTGCGTCAATGCCGAAAACTGTTTTCATTGCGTCAGCGCCGTTTTTCTCACGGAGGGAAACATGGTTGAAACGGTCGTAGAGCTTTTTATAATACACATAATATCTTTGCTCAACAACATTTGCCGCCTGTCCGAAGGAAGAACCGTAGGAAATCATATTTTTTCCGTCAGGCAGGAATTTAAGCTGGAAATATCCGTTATGACCAAGCATAATTGAAAATTCAGCATTCCAAACCTGGTCAGAGCCGACAATGAAATTGTCACTGCAGTTTGAGATGTAATTATAAGAGCCCTGCGGAAAATAATTTGAGCTGAGTGTATAGTGCTTTTTTGCAAAATCAGCAAAAAAACCGGTGGGTGCAATTACAAGATTATCCAAAGCAACCAGTTTTAAATTCATATTCTCAAGAATTTTATAGAGAGCATAGTTTGTAAGAGCATTTCCGTAATTTGCTGACCACCACAGCACAAGCACAGCGTCAAAATGCGTTTCATTAAAGGTTTTTTCAAAGGTTTTTTCAAGGTTTGTTGTTTCAATATAATTATGTAAAAAGCTGTTTTTGTATGCAGGAAGGGGAAGAGGGGAATTTATGCGGGGGTTACCGAAAATGGCATTTCTTTTAGGCAATCTCGCCATTTTAACAAGATTAAGAAAACAATCACGCATTGCCTCTTCGCCCTTTTTGGAGTTTAAGGAAACGTAGGAAGTGCCAAGTCCATCATCAAAATCAACAGTGTTAGCAATTCCCCAAAAGTCACCGACTTCAATATCGCTGTATAAATCATCTTTGAAGGAGCAGTTGTGACAGGAGCTTCTGACGATAGCACCCGAAAGGAATGCGTTCATATAAGGGTCACTACCCGCAAATCTCGAATATTTGGTTTCATTGCTGAAGTTTGCCGAAATACCTGTATTCCAGCCGAATTTAGTCTTATCTCGGAAACTAAGGTTTGTAATCTCCGCTCCCTCAGGTGTAATAGCCTCAAGATGCTTACGATACACAGCAGGGGAAGGAACTCCCGCGCAAACAAAGGACATAGTCAGCAGATTTTCAGGGTTATTGCCAAGATAGGAGTAAAGTCCCGCTACCTGACAGGAACAGCCTGTAAACATTACCTGTCTGCCGCTGTCTAAAATTGCCTTTATTTTTGGGAACATATCACTGATGTCGCTCTGAACGTACTTGGAACCGCGCATTTTTTCAATGTCTGCAACCTTATCGGTGATAATATGACGAACATTAAACTGCTCATCATACACCGCACCGCAAACACAACCGCCCTTTTTAAGGGTACGACTTGCAAGAAGTGAGAACATACCGCCGGAAGAACTCTTCTGACGAATATTGTTCGGCGCCATAGCGGCGTAGCACTCATTATTACCGCAAGAGGCGGGGGCGGGAGTCAGCACAGGGCAATGCTCCGCACATAAGCCGCAGTTTACACAGAGATTTTCGTCGATTTCAGGAAAACTAAAGCCTAATTCATCAGGCACCATTGAGATTGCCTTTTTCGGGCAGGAGAAAGAACAGGAAGAACAGCCGCTGCACTTATCTCTACCAACAAGGTTGATGTTATTAGCGGGGTGAAGGCTGCCTGTTTTGTCGGTAAAGAAGGGGATATTGCTGCAAAAATCCAAATCCCCGCCGTATAATTCAGTGAGCTTTAGTGATTCTTTTCTGTTTGCGTAAAACAGGAAGTTTGCGTAAAGAGTGGTCAACTCGTCAGTGTTTTCGTAAACAGCCACTAAAATCTGACAGGCGGTTTCAAAAAGCTTTTCCGTTTTTTCCTCTGCTGCTGCCTTATCTGCCCCGATTCTCATCATCTGACAGGCAAGACCTATATAAGACATTTTAGCAAAAGGTGTGTTTGTGCAGTCAGCTGCATCAATAATATCATTTTCTACAAACACATCGGGGCTTAAATACACATTTCTGTACACAGGGGCGGTTTTTGCGTAAAGCTCTGTATAATTACAGGTTATTGCGTCTGCCCACCTTAAAAGCCAAGCTATGTCTTTATTCTCGTTTTCAGTGTTGTAGTCGAAAATAATCTTGTTCTTACCCTTGATTTGCTTTACTGCATTATATGTATCAGGGTTTCCTACAATAAATACTGAGTTTTTGTATGCCTCTGAAAGCTTATTTGTAATTATATCGTAGGTGTCAATCCCTAAGCCGGTATCACGGACAGGGCGGATTATAAGCAAACCGTCCCTGCTTTCTGCCTCAGACATTACTTTAGAGGCAAGAGTTTCCGGCTGAGTGCCACGCTCTGCGTTGATTTCCTCAGCGGGACAGATATAGATAACCTTGTTTTTAAGATACCCAAGACCTGCGGCAATAAGAGGCAAACGTGTGTTTTCATCATCAAAACCGCAGTTTCCAAGCAGTATGAAGGTTGCGGGGTCGAAATTCAATGTGGTTTCATAAATCTGCTTGAAATTAAAATCAATATCACGGAAATTTTCATTAAACAAACTGCGCATTTCTTCATCGGCATTTTTCGCCGCCGCACCAAAATAGTAACAGGCAGTTTCAAAATCTCCGATTTTTTCAAAATATGAACCTACTTTATATAATACCTGGTCATCATCAGGGGCTAGTTCAAGAGCTTTATTAAGGCAATTTCCGCATTCATCAAAGGCGCCGATAGAGAGAAACACCTCCGCCTTTGTCAGAAGGCAATATTTATCCTCGCCGTGAACTTTCTGATATTCGGCAATGTCGTTAAGCATCTGTTCAATTTCGTTAGCCATAAGTGTTCCTCCTTATAGGTATATATATTTTAATTATATCAAAATGGGGGAATAATGTCAATGAAAAAGAAAAAATCCCACGTATTTGTGGGATTTTCAGCTTGTAGAAAAAGCCTTATTTCTCAAAAACGAGCGTAGCGAGAA
>JAZUOE010000184.1:0-4283 GCA_045604505.1 Ruminiclostridium sp.
TTACTTATCATATAATCTGAAGGAATAATTATATCGTAAGTTGTTCCGCCACCCTTGAGCTTAGCATAAAGTTCTTCATTTGTAGCATAATTAGTATAGTTTACTTTAATTCCTGTCAGCTTAGTGAATTCTGCATTCACATTAAGCGTACCTTCATCAGCGCCTGTTGAGATATATTCACCCCAATTATAGACGTTTATAGAAATTCCGGCGTCTTTAAAGCGGGTGTAATATTCCATATCTTCAACGGTGAGAGTCTGAACTTCAGTTTCTTCTTCCTCTTCAAAACCTTCTGTTTCTTCAGAAGAGCAACCTGAAACCATAGAAATAATCAATGATAATGAAAGGATAGCTGAAAAAATTCTTTTTTTCATACCAACCCCTCCTGTATTCTTCGTTTTTCTTTGCCTGTTTTGTTTCAATAATGTGCTTTACCACAAGAACTATGACTACAACAAGGAATATTAATGTTGAAAGCGCATTGATTTCAGGAGAAACCTTTCTTCTTGTCATTGAATAAATAGTTATAGGTAAAGTCTGTGAGGTTGAACCGCTTGTAAAATAGCTTATTACAAAATCGTCAAGAGAATAAGTAAACGCCATAAGGAAACCACTGACAACACCAGGCATAATTTCAGGTAAAATTACCTTTAAAAATGCTTTAAACGGGCTGCAGCCCAAGTCTTGTGCTGCCTCATACAAATGCGGGTCCATCTGATTGAATTTAGGCATAACATTTAATATAACATAAGGCACATCAAATGTTATATGCGCAATCAATAATGTTACAAATCCAAATTCAAGATTCATTCTAGCTGCAAAAAATACGAAAAGCAGCATAAGAGATACACCTGTTACAATTTCAGGGTTGATAATAGGCATATTTGTTATGTTCATTACAACAGCCTTTGGTACTTTTCTCATGCTGTTAATGCCTATAGCAGCTAATGTTCCGAGAATGGTAGAAATAATACTTGCAAGAATAGCTATTATAATTGTATTTATAAGAGATGATATTATAATTTCATTTCTGAACAGCTTTTCATACCAATCTAAAGTAAATGCGCTGAATACTGAACGGCTTTTTGTTCCGTTAAAAGAGAAAACAATAAGAACAAAAATCGGTATATATAAAAACATAAGAACCGCAGCTATATAGATTTTTCCTAACTTTTTCATTGCTGCACCTCCTTATATAAGAACCTGGTCATCAGGGCTGAACTGGTTCATAACTGTCATTATAACCAATATGATAACCATAAGCACCATTGAAATTGCCGCACCAAGATGCGGATTATAGGAATTTCCTAAAAACTGCATTTCAATAAGGTCACCGATAAGCAGATTAGAACCGCCACCAAGCATTCTTGAAATAATAAATGTTGAAATAGCAGGAACAAACACCATAGTTATACCGGAAGTAACACCGGGAAGACTAAGCGGGAAAATAACTCTGAACATGGTATGAACAGAATTGCAACCCAAGTCGTTTGCTGCCTCAATAACGCTTTTATCAATCTTTACCATAACCGAATAAAGCGGAAGTATCATAAACGGAAGATAATTATACACCATTCCTAATACAACAGCACCCTCTGTATTTATTAGCTTAAATGGTCCAAGTCCGATAAAGCCTAAAAGCTGATTGATAATACCGTTGTTGCCAAGAAGAGTCATCCATGCGTAAGTTCTGAGAAGGAAGTTCATCCACATAGGCAGCATTACTATCATAAGCATAGTTCCCTGCGTATGCTTTTCCATTCGTGAAAGGAGATATGCTAATGGATATGCAATAATAAGGCAAATAATTGTGGCAATAATTGCAAGCCATATTGAACGCATAAAAATATTAGCGTACTGACCTACATCGGAAATATTTTTCAGAGTAAATTCACCGCTATCGTTTGTGAAAGCGAAATAAACTACCATTAATAACGGCACAAGAATAAACACTACCATCCATACAAGATACGGAGCAGAAAAAGCTTTTAATTTCATTACTCTTCCTCCGTTTTCTTCATAATATGAATATCAAATGGGTCAACAGCCATTCCTATCATTGTTCCCTCAGGTTCAAATTTCGTGGAATGAATCATCCATTTATGGTCAACACCGTCTACTATCATTTCGTAGTGTACACCCTTGAATACAACTGATTCAACAATACCGGTCAGCTTTGCGTTTTCAGCAGGGATAATTTTAATATCCTCAGGACGAATAACCACATCAACTGTTTCATTGGGAGAAAAGCCCTTATCAACACATTCAAAGCGTCTGCCTGTAAATTCTACAACGCAATCTTCAGGCATACAGCCATTAATAATGTTACTTTCACCAATAAAGTCAGCAACAAAAGCATTTTCAGGTTCATTATATATATCGGTAGGAGAGCCTATCTGCTGAATGTTACCATTATTCATAACAACAATAGTATCACTCATTGTAAGAGCCTCTTCCTGGTCGTGAGTAACATAAACAAAGGTTAATTCAAGCGCCTGTTGAATTTTGCGAAGTTCTGTCTGCATTTCTTTTCTGAGTTTTAAGTCAAGAGCGCCTAAAGGCTCATCAAGAAGGAGAACCTTAGGACGGTTAACAAGCGCTCTTGCTATGGCAACTCTTTGCTGTTGTCCGCCTGAAAGTCTGTTAACAGAACGCTTTTCAAAGCCCATAAGGTTAACAATTTCAAGCATTTCCCCTACTCTTTTAAGTATTTCCTTTTCCGGAAGTTTCTGAACACGAAGTCCGAATGCTATATTTTCATATACATTAAGATGCGGAAAAAGAGCATAACGCTGAAAAACGGTATTTACATTGCGCTTATGCGGTGGAAGTCCGTTAATACGCTTTCCTTCAAAAAGAACATCACCGCTTGTCGGCTCAAGAAATCCGCCTATAATTCTGAGAGTGGTTGTTTTACCACAGCCTGATGGACCAAGAAATGTAACGAATTCCTTATCCTTAATATCAAGACTGATATTTTTAAGAATTCTATCACCATCGTCAAATTCTACGATTATGTTCTTTAAACTGACAATATTTTCCATTTATCTTTTTCCTTTCAATAACAAAAAATGACATGATATGTCATAAGCATACACATTAAATATACGTCAAACTATAAAGTTTGTCAATACTTTTTTGTAATTATTTTCATTGACAGATTAAATAACAAATGATATAATTACATATAAGATTATTACAAAGAAAGGATACAAAATGAATATAATAATTGTTGGCTGTGGAAAAGTTGGTCAAGAAATCACCGCACGGCTGAATGAAAAAGGAAACAATATTACTGTAATAGATATAGACGAAAAGAAAGCACATGAAACTACTGAAAAATATGATGTTATGGCAGTTATCGGTAATGGTGCAACACATGCCGTTCAACGTGAGGCCGATATAAAAAATGCGCATCTTCTAATTGCAGTTACCGGGTCTGATGAGCTTAACCTTTTATGCTGTCTTATTGCAAAGAAAGCAGGAAACTGCCGTACAATCGCAAGAATAAGAAAACCTGAATACAGTATGGAGGCCCCCTACTTAAAAGAAGAACTTGGTTTGGCGATGGTAATAAACCCTGAATCCGCAGCAGCTGCTGAAATCGCACGGTTATTAAGATTTCCTTCCGCAATTAAAATTGATACCTTTGCTAAAGGACGTATTGAGCTTTTAAAATTCAGAATCCCTGACGACTGTATACTTAATAATTGCTCTGTAAAGGAAATTACAACAAAGCTGCACTGTGATATTCTTGTATGTACAATTGAACGTGGCGATGATGTCTATATTGCAAACGGTAATTTTATGCTGTCAGAAAGAGATGTAATTTCTATAATCGCTACCCCACGCAATGCAAATAACTTTTTTAAGAAAATTAAATATAAAACAAATCAGGTTAAAAATACTATTATCGTCGGCGGTAATAATACCGCTCACTATCTATGCGAAACACTCCTTAAATCAGGAATTGACGTTAAAATTATTGAACGTGATGAAAAAAGATGTGAAGAATTAAATCAGAAATTTCCTAAAGCAGAAATTGTTCACGGTGATGCTTCGGATGAACAACTGCTGTTAGAAGAAGGAATTGAAAATGCAGCCTCATTTGTTTCTCTGACAAATAAAGATGAAGAAAACATTCTCCTTTCCCTTTTTGCATCAAACAGAATAAATGGCAAAGTTGTTACTAAAATAAACAGAATAGAGTTTGACAGTGTTATAAGAAAGCTTGAACTAGCCTCTATTATCAACCCTAAAAGTATTACTGCTGAAAATATAGT
>JAZUOE010000185.1:0-9464 GCA_045604505.1 Ruminiclostridium sp.
TATTACACGCTGAACAGATAAGGCTCTGCGGCCGTTTTTGGTACTGCGTACAAGATAGGTAAGACCCTTGCGTTTTTCTTCGATAAATGATACTGCCGTAAGAAGTGTAACACCGATTATGAGAAAATCCGCCGTTACATAATCGGAAATCAGTACAATACCTTTGTTGTTTCCGTAGACGGTTTGAACATCTGAAAGTGCGCTGTAATCGTCAGATGTTTTTCGTATATTTTCCGCCGAAAATCCACCCGAAAGTGCAGTAATTGTACCGAAATTTTCAGCATTATCCTGTACCGATTTCAAAAAATTAGGGTAGCTCTCAATATACTCAGTAAGCGCCTCTCCCGACAGGGTAATCTGCTTTTCGGAAAAACAGTCGTACATAAAAAACACGCACCCCAAAAATACCGCAATAAATAGATACAGCCCAGTTCTTCGTGAGAGAAGTACACGTCTTATTTCGCTCATGACCGCCCCTCCGCATAGTATAGATATACGTCCTCAAGGGTGATATTCACATTTGTGTTTTCAAAACCGATAGGTTTTTCATCTGCCACAATACGTAGAACATACCCCTTTTCCGTCTGATATATCTGCCCCTTGCCGTAGTCTTTTTTCAGGGTGTTTATTTCGTCATAGGTACCGCAGATTTCGTACACTTTTTCACGTATTCCGCCTATAAGCTTTGACGGAGTTCCCACCGCTGTAGGTTTACCCTTGCAGAGCATTATAACGCTGTGGGCGATTGACTCAATATCGCTGACAACATGGGTTGCAAGAATAACTGTCCGTTCTCTCCCCATATCCGCTATGTAATTGCGGAGTCTTATACGTTCTTCAGGGTCAAGCCCTGCTGTAGGCTCGTCAAGTATCAGTATTTCGGGACGGTCAAGCATTGCCGCCGCAATAAGCACTCTCTGACGCATTCCTCCTGAAAAGCTGCCTAACCGTTTGTGCGCCGCCTTTTTTAACCCCACCACATCTAAAAATTCTTCGGTTTGTGCTTTAATTTCTTTGTGTTTCATGCCTTTGAGAGAGCCGATGTAGTGGAGAAATGCCCTTGCGGTAAAGTCCTCATACATACCTTGTAATTGTGGTGTATAGCCAACGTTTTTGCGGAATTTAGCACCAAGAGAAAGTATATCCGTTCCGTTATAAAGAACCTCTCCGCCTGTACGTTTTATGTTGTCTGTAATCAGGTTCATCAGCGTGGATTTACCTGCACCGTTTGCACCTAAAAGTCCATAAACACCCTTGTCAAAAACGAAATTTATATTATCAAGTACCGTGTGTTCTCCGTATTTTTTAGTAAGGTTTTTAAGTTCCAGCATCTTACCACTCCCATAAAAATGAAATCTTATCCGCAAGTGCAAAAAAGTCAAATGGCTCATTCCATTTGCTATTACCCGAAACAATATCCTCAATGGGACAGCTTAAAAATAGGTTGTTGTATCTTCCGTCGGGCGAAAGCCTCGGGTCATCGTGGTCAACCATTGTCACCGCATAAAGAACGCCGTCACGGTATTTAAGTTCATAGCTGAAATATTCCTGCTCCAGCCCTTCCGCCGAATAAGAGGGAACAATATCGCGCATATCTATTTCCCTTAATGCCTTGCCGTCTTTGGTCATGAGCAATACCCTGTGTTCATTTTCGGAATGTGCATAAAAGCCTGTAGACTGAGATGTGTAGTGGCTGTCGTACAGAATAAGATAATCTCCGCCGTACATAATTTCAGCGTCTGTAAAATCAGTGCCGTTTATTTTTAGCTCTGCGGAAAGGTCTTTGATTTCACCGTTTTTTAAATCGTATGTCCACAGCTTTGAAACCGTATTCTTTGTGGGGGGAGTGGTGTAGTAGATTTTATCGTCTGTTATAATATAGTTTGTTATCTTACCAACAGCGTCAATTTTTTCCGACTCGCCTGTTACGAAATTATAACGATAAAGCTGTTTGTTTTCATACATAAAATCCGTTGTTACCGTGTAGTAAAGCCAATCGCCGTAAGCGTAAAATCCACCCACGCCGTCTTCAACTTTTTTCAGGTCAAAATGCACTTCAGGGAGAGTTTTATATTCTCCTGTTTCAATGTTTATTATGGCGGTATTAAAGCAGGAGAAAGTACCCCCTTCAACACTTGAATCCTCAAAAGGTATAACCGCCCATTTTTTGTGCATCAGCATTGAGCGGTAGGTATCGCCCTGATTTCTGCCAAGAAAGCTGTCCTGTTCGCATTTGAGCTTATAGAAATTGCAGATTTCCGTTAACTCTGTACCGTCTGTTTTAGCACGGTAGAGGGAATTTTTCTGCATACCGTCGCTTTCGTCATACCGCTGTCCGCTGAAATAGATATATTCACCGCTAAGGCAGATATTTCCGCAGTAGGAAATCCCTTTTCGTGTAGCGTTACAGTATTCGTTTCCGTCATGGGCGCATTCGGGTTTTGAGCAGAGAAAAACGGTCTTTTTTGTAGCCTTATCATAGTAGCACAGGCTTAACCCGAAAGGGTCAACACAGCCGTAATAACCGCTGTCTGTTTCCATTATGGGATTATCAAAGCCTGAATTATTTCCGCCCACGTAATCTTCAAATTTATCCTCACTTTTACAGCCTGAAAACAGTAACAGACACAGCAAAAGGCATAGTGTTTTTTTCATGTTATTCCACCTCATTCTGTTCAAAGCTGTAAAGTTTTTTCCATTCCGTTTTTCCATTGATAATATCCGAAACGGCGCAGTATTCAACACCGCTTGTTGTTTGGATATACACGGTTTTGTTGACAATGTTTATCTGTGCGGCACTCTCTCGTTCATAAATGAAACTGCCAAGCTCTTCACCCTCAAGGGTGAAGATGTGGAGCTTAAAAGGGTACAAATAATCATCATAATATTCAATTCCGTAAAATCCTTTTTCGGCAATATACAGATACTCACCGTCATATTTTATTACAGGCTGAACAAAAGTCTTGTAGTTTATGGAAAGCAGTTCACCGTTGTCATCATATTCTTCTGTAATAGTGCATAATTTGTCAACGAATTGTTCCGGCTTTATGGTTGAGTCATCTTCGGGATTGTAAATAAACATTTCCGCTCTTGTATTGTGATAGTCATACCATATATACCATATTTTACCGTCAATGGGCATATAATTTCGGATTCCTGTAGTGTTAAAGGTGGCGCCGATATAGTCGTAAAGACTTTCCCTCAAAGTGAGCTTTTCCTCTTTGTTTGTTATAAAATTATACCGCCATATTTCAGTTTCGGTCATGTTTCCGTTATTGTTTATCAGGTAATAGAAATAATCCCCGTCAGCGGTAACAGATTCAGGTCCTCTTGTAACAGAGCTGTCATATTCTGTGAGTAGGTTATATTTGCCATTTTCTACATTTATTACTGCTGTACCTCCCACACCTGCTCCGTCTTCCTGATTTGTAACTATGAAATACGGTACAAAGGCATAGCCTCTGTGTATTACCATAGAACGCGTGTCATCGCCGAATAATCTGCAGCACTCTTCTTTTGTATTGTAATTCATAAAGGAACAAACCTCTGTTAATTCCGTACCGTCCACAGACGCACGTAGTAGCTTGAATTCCGACCTTTCTTCACCTGAGTCGATGGCGGATATATAGATATAATCACCGTACATAGCTGTATACATTCCGCCAAAGCCTCCGCATGTGGCAGTGCAGAAGGAATTACCGTCATGGGTACATTCGGGTTTTGCACAGAGGAACAATGAACTGCCTGTGGCTTTGTCATAATAGTGTAAGGATAAATCTCCGAAACATGTAGCGTTGTAATAATACCCGTCCTCAGTTTCCATAATCTGATTGAACATAGATGTGCCTGTGTTGGTGGCAAGGCTAGGTTCATTCGGTATGTTATTTCCGCAGGAACAAAGTGAGAGCATAAGTGACATAGTTGCTAAAAAAGATAATGATTTTTTCATGTTAATTCCTCGCTTTCGGGTTCGTTATCTGCATTGTATCAAAGGGAAATAAAAAAATCACCCGCTTTTGCAGAAGTGGTCAAAAATCATGCACAAGCGGTCGGTTTTATTCTATTTTTTCGGATTTATAAGTATTTCTATAAGAAATTTTCCGCCCTCATCGGTTATCTGTACAGCACCCTCATAACGAGCGGCAATCTCTTTTACTCTTGCAATTCCGTAGCCATGAGAGAGGGGATTCGGTTTCGTTGTAAGTATCCTGTCGCCTCTCTTTTTAAGGGGCTTTCTGATGATATTTTCGCAGGAAATATACAGCATATCGTGTTGATTATTAAGCTTTACCGTGACGGTATCTTTTTCGTTTACTGCCTCAATAGCGTTGTCGATAATGTTACCGAAAACGGTGCATAAATCATAGTCGGAAATACCGCATTCCATAAGGGAACAGCTCACCTCAAAAATAAGGGAAACCTGTTTTTCCTGCGCCTGTTCGGTTTTCTTGAACAGCAGTGCGTCAAGGACTTCCGAGCCGGTTTTCACAGGCATAGCCGCAAGGTCTGTCTGCTCCGAAACCTCATTTATGTATTTTCTTGCGCTGTCGATATTGCCCGATTCGATAAGCATATTCAGGGCTAAAAGGTGGTTCTGTATGTCGTGGCGGATTTTCCGTGATTCCTGATAACGACGGTTGATTTCGTCATAATATCTTTGCTCTGTTTCCTTGATTTCCGTAAGTTCGCTTAATCTTGCACTGCGTACAGATAAAAACAGCAGAATGGCCGTAATAATCAGGATAAAAACAATAAAAACAGGCAGTCTTGAAACGCTAACCGAGAAGATGCTCAGATTAAGATAACGCATAAAGAACCGCTCAAAACTGAAACAGGAAAGTATGTTGATTTCTTTCAGAATAACGGGAACATCTGCCAACGAAAGCAGTATTTCGGCACCGAAGAAAATGGTAACAAAAACAGCATAAATAATACGTTTTCTGCCCTTTGAAACAGCAAGTAAAAGCACTGCGGAAAGGATAACAACCGCACCCAGCATCTTCATAAGAATAACCCCAGCAGTAAAAAGTCCTGTACTGATGATGTAGGGACAGCTCTTGAAACTTTCAAGGGATTGGAGAGAAATATCAAGGGGCGGAGTGCCTAAAACATAGCCTGTAATCAGGAAATTGCTAAGGTACATAATCCCTGTACCAAGAGCGGTAATAATGGCAGAAAGTGGCGCGGAAATCTTCTGTCTGAACAGTGGCAATACCGCCATAATAAATGCCATGAACATGGCTAAAAGGTCAGTTGTGCGGTAGCAGAGAAAGGCTAAAAAGCCGTCCTCGCAGGTTGGTGTGAGCGGGATATTCTGAAGTCCGTAGAAATCCTTTTTTGTCTTTATGATGTTGCCCATAGCGGTGGCATTTTCATTGTAAATAGAGATGTCGGACAGAAAGTCTGACTGTTCAGAAATGTCACGGACATAGGCGCTGTAGCCGTTAAGATATTTGAGGTAAGAAATCACGGAATTGTAGTCGTCAAGCTCATCATTTATCCTGTCTGTAAGTCTATCCTGAGTTACGGGAAAACGTGCAGTAATTTCCTTGTAAAGTCCCTCTGCTTTTTCTCTTCGTTCTTCAGGCGGCATGTCATTCATACTGCGTATAGCATTGTAGTTGTCGTTTATGATATAATCAGCAACCTGCTTGTAAAGGGTAAGCTTTTCAGTTTCCGCTGACAGCATTTCAATATCCTTTTCAAAATTTCCTGAAAGGGAATTAATAAGCCGCTGTCGGTTACTCACAGAACGCATATCGGTGGAGTAAAAACTTCCGTAAATATCACGGCTTTGGATAATTTCGCCGTTTGTAAAAAAATTGTGGAACAGCACAGCATTTATAACAATCAGCATCACTGTCATAAAAACAGGCAACATTATTTTTTTAATTTGTGCCATTACTTACCACCTACCTTTTTCATAACCGCAAACATAACGTTTTTTCGGCTGCGTCTGCTTAAGGGAACGGAAGTGTTGTCGCACAGTGTTACAGTGTCGGTATTTATTCGCTTTATTTTTGAAATATTCACATAGACGGATTTGTGGACAGAGATAAAGTCGTCGGGGTCTAAGAGCTTTGCAAAATGACTTATACTGCGTGTGTCGGAAAAACTACTGTCATCAAGATATATTTCGGTTCCTCTGCCAACCGACTGCGCCCACAGTATATTGTCGGTGAGCACAATTTCGGTATTATCCTTGCCTGTAAGAACAATACTTTTCTTGCAGTAAAGCTCTTTATAAAGCTTTTCAAGAACACGCGGTAGCTTTTCAGCAATATTTTTCTTTACCACAAAGCCGTAGGCACCCACATCATACCCGTCTACTGCACGGTTTTCAAGACTTGTAACAAAAATGATTGGTACGGTTTTATCAATCTCACGAAGTCTTGTGGCATACTCCATTCCGTCTTTGCCAAATCCTAAATTTATATCCATAAATATGACGTCATAGCCGTGATTATCGGTGAAATTTTCAGCAAAAGCCCTGCCATCAGAAAAGTATTCAATTTCGGTATCAATGCCTTTTTCAAGAAAGAAATTCTTTACTCCGTCAGACAGCTTTTCTGCAAACAAGCCTTCGTCCTCACAGATTGCAACCTTCATAATTTCACCCCATTTAATAGTTTTTACAAGTATAGCACAATTCATTTTTCTTTGCAAGTGGCAGTTGCATTCTGCTGAATATTATGCTATAATCACCTCAGAAAAGGAGAGATTAGATGCTGAATTTTTATCTTTCAATACTGAGTACAGATGAGGAAAAGAACGAATTTGAGCGCCTTTACCACGCACAGAAGAACATTATGTACCATATTGCCAACTCAAAGCTTAATAATTCTCACGATGCGGAAGATGCGGTACATGAAGCGTATCTTCGCTGTGCGAAAAATTTTTCAAGAATTATGGAAATTCCATGTAATAAACGTGGTGCATTTTTAGATGTTATAGTAAGGAATGTTGCAGTGGATATGTTTAAAAAGAAATGCAATGCTCCTGATGATATTGAAGATTATGCTTTTGTGACAGATAAAACACCGCCAACAGAAGATACAGCTATCGGTAATATCAGTCACGATGAACTTGTGAAAATAATAAAGGAAATGCCTGAAACACTTCGTGATACATTGTCATTATCTGCGTTCTGCGATATGACAAATAAAGAAATTGCAGACTTTTTAGGAGTCAGTGAAAATACGGTTGCTCAACGGCTTTTTCGTGCAAGAAAAATCATAGCTGAAGAAATTAAGAGAAGGTGAGAACAATGAACAGTCAGTTGTCTGACGTAATGCAGGAAATTTGTGAAGATGAATTTGCTGAATATTCGGCACTGCCCAAGCATAAATTTTCATTGCGCTTTCGCAGAAAAATGGATAAGCTGATAAAGGCACAGTGCGTTTTGCAACCATCTGTTCAGACAACTACCATACGTCGTATGAAATATGTTATAATTGCCCTTGTGACAGCGGTTGTACTGCTTACAGGATTCATATTCACCGATACTGTTTTTAAAAAGGACAGTGACGAACTTTTCGGCTTTGATAACTTTACTGTAAAATACAGCGGTACAGCTCCTAAAACCATAGAGAATTACTATGAGCCGGTTGTACCTGAGGGTTTTATAAAAAATGAAGAATTTTCATACAGCACCAATAAATTCCACTGCGCAGCTTATTATAATGGTGAGTTTGGTTACACCTTTTCGCAATCGGTAATTTCCGAATTTTATCTTGGTATTGAAAAGGAAAAAACAATTACTGAATACAGCTACAGCGAAAACAAAATTACCATACGTTATGAAGAGGGAAATCTTGTTGATACAATATGGTGTGACGGTGTGTATGTGTATCATTTCTCAACAGTTATAAAAGCTATGGATATGTTTGATTTGGAGAATTTACATGAGATTTTCCCAGAAGAAATCAAGACTATTGAAGAAATTTTTTCTTAAAATTATGTAATAAATTGACAGCTTGTGCAGATGTATTTATTGAAAGTACATCTGCATAGTTTTTTGAGAGGTAAATTTATGAAGAAAATTTTATCCTTGCTCGTTGTTTTCGTTTTGCTCTGCGGCTGCACAGCAAGAATGCCTGAAACCACCACGATAACGACAGCAACCACAACCGCTCCTGTAACAACCTCACAGCCTTTTGGTGAAAACCTTGAACCGATGTTTCCGAATGATACGGAGTATAAAAAAGACGTTCCTAATTTCACACCTATAGGCAAAACACGTGACGTAAAATACGGAAATTTGCCCTGCAATCTTAACTTGATATACATGAGCGGTTTTATCTGTCCCGATACGGAAAATGATATTCTGTATTTTACAGATTTAGGCAACACAAACCATATCTGTAAGCTTAAAAATGGCAATGTTACTGAGCTTATTTCACAGTCGGGCAGTTATCTTAATTTGTGGGACGGTTGGCTTTATTATATCTGCGACAGCGAAAATCCCGTAGGATATAGCGGTTTTGTTTCTTTAAAAAGCGGTGATATATGGCGGTATAATCTTGAAACGGGCGAAAACCAGCTGTTTTACAAGGGTGATATATACACGCTTACTGTTTCTGATTACGGCATTGATTTTCATTCGGGATATATGGAAAAAACTACCGATGAAAACGGCTTGGAAATGACAATCTTTAATCTCGATTTATACCGCATTGACTTTAATGGAGAAAACTTGTGCAAGCTTATGAACGGCGGTGAAAATGCTGTCTTCTACGGTGAAAATATACTTGTAAATCATAACGGCTACAAGTCCTTTTACAATACCGAAAACAACACATATACAGACATTCTTCCGCGAAATACCAATTCCCATACCATAAACGGTGACTGGCTTACATATCTGGACAGAACGCTTACGGAAATAACAGCACTGAACCTTAAAACAGGTGAGATACGTTCCTTTAAAAGCGACAGTGTTCCACTTATTTACGGCTATGTGTGGGTAGGCGATACACTTTATGCATCAATGGATTACGGCATCATCGAAATTACCGCTGAGGGTGCTAAGGCGGTAAAAATAGCAATCGAAGACGGTCAAAGCGTTGTAACCGCCGAGAGTATCATGACTGACGGTAAGCACCTTTATGGACTTACAACAAATTTCCGTCTTTACCGCTATGATTATGATGAAATTATAGGAATGTACAGAGCGGTTGAAATCATAGAAAAGGGTACAGACGTACAGGAAGACAATTCATGGCTTTATAAAGCGAATGAAAACGCATCAAACACTGATAATTCAATAAATTTAAAGAACTATATTGAACCCGGAAGAATCTGCTATGTTGAAGAAACAGACACACTTTTTTGGTCTGACAACACAGGACTTTACATGAGTTCAGATGATACAACTGTAAGGCTAACGGAAATGAGCGCTATGTGCATAAACGTGCTTAAGGGAAGAGTTTATTTTATAAACGATAACATAAAACCGAATATGA
>JAZUOE010000186.1:0-1787 GCA_045604505.1 Ruminiclostridium sp.
CATTATTGCATTATATGAGATAAATTTAACAAAAATTATTGCTTTCAGTAAGCAAAGTAAACAAAATTTAAAAAACAGCTTTAAAAAAATGCCTTTGAAAGGCTGAAAAATGACCTTTTTTTGTTTATAATTACCACAAAAGCAAGGTGTTTTTATGGGCGATTTATAAGCATTAGTCATTTTACTTAAAGCACTTCTGAAAAATTTAGTGAAATAGGTACTTACATTTTCTTTAAATTTTTGCTATTATTAATGATGTAAAAAAATATTCCTTACAGGAGGTCACATAATGGCAAGTTTATCACTCAGAGGCATATATAAGCGCTACCCCGGCGGCGTTGTTGCCGTATCCGATTTCTCTATGAATATCAAGGATAAGGAATTTATCGTATTCGTAGGTCCTTCCGGTTGCGGTAAGTCTACAACACTTCGTATGATCGCAGGTCTTGAAGAAATTTCTGAAGGTGAATTATTCATCGGCGACAGATTAGTAAATGACGTTGCTCCTAAGGACAGAGATATTGCGATGGTATTCCAGAACTACGCTCTTTATCCTCACATGTCCGTATTTGAAAACATGGCTTTTGGTTTAAAGCTCAGAAAGGTTCCTAAGGATGAAATCAAGAAGCTCGTTGAAGAAGCAGCTAAGATTCTTGATATCGCTCACCTTCTTGACAGAAAGCCTAAGGCTTTATCCGGTGGTCAGAGACAGCGTGTAGCTTTAGGTCGTGCTATCGTTCGTGACCCTCAGGTATTCTTACTTGACGAGCC
The DNA here is from genome assembly GCA_045604505.1 of Ruminiclostridium sp. Lineage (GTDB taxonomy): Bacteria > Bacillota > Clostridia > Oscillospirales > Ruminococcaceae > Ruminiclostridium_E. Next base: position 772 of record JAZUOE010000186.1, read on the forward strand.
TCTTTCAAACCTTGACGCTAAGCTCCGTGCACAGATGAGAACAGAGCTTTCTAAGCTCCACAAGAAACTCGGTACAACATTTATCTACGTAACACATGACCAGATCGAAGCTATGACAATGGGTGACAGAATCGTAGTTATGAAGGACGGTTATATCCAGCAGATTGACTCTCCTCTCAACCTTTACGAAAACCCTGTTAACAAGTTCGTAGCAGGATTCCTTGGTACACCTCAGATGAACTTCATCAATGCTAAGTTAATCATGGTTAACGGTAAGTACACTGTTGAATTCGGTTCTGAAGATACTAAGACATCCAGAGGTAGAAAGTTCTACGTTGAAATTCCTTCTGCTAAGGTTGACGCTGACGCTCTCAACTACTATGTTGATAAGGAAGTTATTCTCGGTATCCGTCCTGAAAGCATTCACGATGAAGAAATGTTCATCTCCGCTGCATCTACAGGCGTTATCGAAGCTACAGTAGACGTAACAGAAATGCTCGGTTCTGAAACATTCCTTTACCTCACATGTGAAGGTATCCCGCTTTCTGCTAAGGTATCTCCTCGTTCTACAGCTCGTCCTCAGGACGTTATCAAACTGGCTATGGATCCCAACAAGATTCACCTCTTTGACGCTAACGACGAACACTCTATTCTTTCTTAATAAAGGAATAATAAATGCCGCACTCATAACGGGTGCGGCATTGCTAATAGAGAGGTTATTATATGAATGGTATTTTTTACTTTTCCGGCACAGGGAACAGTTTGTGGTTGGCAAAGCAGATAAAGGAACAGTTAGGCGGAGAAATCCGTTATATTCCTAACTGGGACGGTGATATTTCCGTTTATGATAAGCTGGTTGTTGTCTGTCCTGTTTATTCCTTCGGACTTCCTGTTCCTGTTTTTGATTTTCTTAATAACATCAAGACTAATGTGCCATTATGGATAGTGCTGAATTACGGCGGTGCCTCAGGAAGTGCAGTTAAATTTGCGTATAATCATGCTAAAAGTTCAGGACT
>JAZUOE010000187.1:0-4070 GCA_045604505.1 Ruminiclostridium sp.
GAAAGCCCTCTTCTTTTACATATTATCCATACGTGCCTTAATATACGCCTCAATTATATCAGCGGTTCCCTCAAGACCAAGCTTACTGCTGTTTAAAGACAGCTCGTAGCAGCGGGAATCTCCCCACTTTCCGTCACAATAATAGTTGTGATAAGCTTTTCTATGCTTGTCGTGGCGATACATTGCTGCTGCCGCCTGTTGCTCATTCATACCTCTGACTTGACAGATACGCTGCTTTTTGGTCTTTTCATCACTTAAGATGAATAAAGAAACCATAGCCTTATAATCCTTAAGCACATACTCTGCACAACGTCCGACTATGATAAAGGATTTTCCCTCATCTGCCATTTTTCGCATATATTCAAACTGCATATATGCTACATTTTCTTCAGGTGAGTTACTGTAGCCCTTTACTGTTCTTGACAACAGACGCTTTTTCGGGGCTTCATCATACTGCTTAAGCTCTTCTGCTGCAATGTTTTTGCTTTCTGCAATTTCATCAAGCAGATTGTGGTCATAAAGAGGCAGATTGAACTTCTTAGCCAACATTTCTGCGATTGCGTGACCGCCGCTGCCATATTCTCTGCCGATTGAAATAATCAATTGTTTGCTCATAGCTACCTCCTTACAGGTATCTTACAAATATTATAACCGTACAAATAACTAATACTATAATTGTTGCGGGGGCACAAGCCTTACAGTACTTACCCCAGCCTATAGGATAACCCTGCTTGGCTGCAACCGATGTTCCTACTACATTTGCAGAGGCACCAATAGGAGTTGCACTTCCGCCTATGTCCGTACCCATAGAAAGCGCCCAAGCTAATGTGGAAAGGTCAACACCCTGCGATACAGCCAATGCCTTGATAACCGGTATCATTGTTGCTGCAAAAGGAATGTTATCTACAAAGGCACTAGCAAGTGCAGATACCCATATAATAATGCCAAGCATAAGCATAACATTACCGCCGCTGACATCACCGATTGTTGCTGCTACAAGCTCAAGAACACCTGTATGCTCTAAACCTGCTACTACAACGAATAAACCAACAAAGAACAGGATTGTCTTATAGTCAACGCCCTTCATGATTTCAGGAATATGTTTAGGAGAAGTTGCAAGTGTTACAATTGCAATAAAAAGTCCGATAAAGGATACAGTAAGACCTGTCTGTGCGTGAGTAATAAGCATTACCACCGCTACAAGAAATATAACTGTGCTTATAATAAAGCCTTTCTTGTCCTTAATAGCGGCAGCAGGTGAAGGGAATTTGCTCATATCCACAGGTTCACCACTGTTCTTGCTTAATTCTTTACGGAAGAAGAAGTAAAAATAAACAATTGCCGCAACCATACTAATTCCTGCCATTACACCTGTGTTGGTGATAAAGTCAGCAAAGGAATAGCCAAGTGATGTACCGATAATAATGTTTGGTGGGTCACCACACATTGTTGCACTGCCACCTAAGTTTGCGCAGAATACTTCTGCAAGTATCATAGGCACAGGATTGAACTTCAGGAGCTGAGCTAATTCAACTGTTACCGCCGCTAAAAACAGAATAACGGTGATACTGTCGATAAACATTGCCAAAATGCCTGACATAATCATAAAGGTAATAAAAATCGGTATTGTTTTGCACTTTACCAGCTTTGCAATAAGCATACAAAGCCAACGGAAAAATCCAACCCTTGCCATACCCTCAACCATTACCATCATACCTGCAATGAATATGATTGTTTCCCAGTTAATACCGGGTGCCGATTCTGCAGAATTTCCGGTATGGTACCAAAAATCTACAGTGAAAATGCTTTTAAAATTGAGCGTCTGTATTACTGCCTCACCGCTATGCATACATAAACCGAAAACCAGTCCCAGTGTAAGAATGCCGCAGCCCAGTGTTACATAATGTCGTTCAATCTTATCAAGAACAATAAGAATGAACATAGCCACGAAAATAACCGCAGCTACAATCTGTGATATCATTTTTTCTACCTCGCTTTTGTTCCCGACTTTTTTGTTTTTATGTCGGTTTTTTCACACAAAGCTAAGTTTATCACTTTGAACATTTTTTGGCAATGGGAATTGTCAACAATAATTTTTCATTTCGCTTTGGAAAAATTTACACAAAAGCGGTAATCTTAACCAAAATTTAACTTTTACCTCAAATTTCTTGTTTATTGCACTTTAAATGGTACAGTAAATGTGATATAATGGGGTAAAACAGAAGGTGACACAATGAGATTTTTTACAGAAGATATTCGTGTTCTTTATAAGGGAATTATTCAAATAACAGATTGAAAGTGAGGTTTTTATGTACAAAATCAGATATAACCTTTTTGAAACAAACTCCAGCAGCACTCACTCCATGACCTGGAGCAAAAGGAAAAGTTCTTCATCAAAAAAGCTGGACTGTGATTTATATATAGTATATGAATCTGATTATGAAATTGACGGTTTTACCCCTGTCTTTAACATTGACATAGACGATGAATGGGTACATAAATTTGCCTATTTATATTATCGCCTTGCTAGGTCAACAGAACTTTTTAAAGACAAAGAAAAGTGCATGGAACGTATGCATGAAATATTCCGCGAGATGACAGGCAGAAATGTTCATATCCTTCTTCAATATGAGTTGGCAAAAAAAGATATAGTTTCCATAAGCGAAAATAAGGCAACCATACACCGCAGAGTGTATCAAAAGGAAGAAAACGGAAACTATGTTGCTGTTGAAACCGTAAGATATAAATATCCAGACGGAAGTTATGCTCCTTTTGAACCTGTAACCAGATATGTGGAGCAACTGGACGTGGATATTCTCCCGACAGATTTTGTAAAAGAAAATTTTACAACTTATGATAGCCTGTTTGATTTCTACATAACAGATGAAACTGAAAATTATCCTCTATTTGTTTTTCAGGATACAGATTTTCGCTTGATTACAGAAAGTTTTATGGGTAGAAGTATTACACTTGATTTAGGCTTGTTTGAAATGGACCACAGTAAGCTTTCTGATGAAATAATCATGCGCGTAATTGAAGAATACATAAAAAATGATAACTGGAGCTTTAGAGTAGAATCAGATGATGAATTGCCGCCGCGAAACGAGGTTTGGGCAATTGAAAGAAACGGTAATATGAACGTCTTTTACTTCGCTGACGGTACGAGAATAATTGAAACTGAAGATAAAAACTTTAATCCCGAATATCCTCTTTCCCTTGATGTAAAAATCACTGATAAATGCTCTCATAACTGTCCCTTCTGCTACGAGGACAGCAAACCAAACGGCAAGGACGCAGACGAAAAAATGCTTAAGCTGCTTGATGAATTGCCTATTACAACAGAAGTTGCTATAGGCGGCGGCAACCCTTTAGAAAGTGCATTGATAACAAAATTGCCTATGAATAAACGCAACAGATATGCTGTTACAGTAAACAGCCGTGATGTAGACAACAAACTGATAGACTATGACGGAACTATCACGAGCTGTAATGGTATTATCCACTCTATAGGTGTATCTGTCACAGAGGTTAATGATGAGTTGTTAGCTAGTATAGAGCGATTGTCAGAAGATTTTCATGTTGTTATTCACGTGATTGCAGGTATAATTACTATGGAACAGCTTGAAAAACTCTATGACAAAAACCTTCGTCTGCTCATTTTAGGCTACAAGGACAAGGGCAGAGGAAAAACATATAAAAGCAGTGCCGTTAATGAGCGTATTTCTCAGCTTTCGGCTAACATTGAAGAGATTAAAAATCACTTTATGGTCACCGCTTTTGATAACCTTGCATTAAGTCAGCTTGACATTCAAAAAAGAATGTCTGAAGAAGATTGGGATATACTTTTTCAAGGCGAGGAAGGAGAATTTTCCATGTTTATTGACCTTGTGAAAAAGGAGTTTTCTTATAGTTCATTTGACTCCCGCCGATATTCCATAACCAAAGGAATGACTATAAAAAATATGTTTGATTTTCTTAAGAAAAATAAGTAATAAACAATAACTACTACTGCACCCCCAAAGTGTCTAACTTTGAGGGTGCTTTATATTGAAAAAAATATGTGAATGTTT
>JAZUOE010000188.1:0-2996 GCA_045604505.1 Ruminiclostridium sp.
ATTCAAGTGAGGACGATATTTACGAATGCAGTGAATTTGAACAGATAATGAGATTTTATGATGTGCTGAAAAAGAACGATATCAGCGTTACAATGAGGCGTGAGCTTGGTTCATCAGTAAATGCTGCTTGTGGTCAGCTCAGAAGTGATTATTTATAAAAACAAAAGCGGAAGAACTTCAAAATCTTCCGCTTATACTTTTAAAATTTTATTACATCTTCAGAATTATCAATTACCTTGCGTGAACGCTGAACAGCACCGGTTGCCATAAGCATTAAATTTGTCGGCACAAGCTTTGACGCTACTGCAAGGAATTTTGCAGAGGCAGTAGGTACAATTATCATCTGACCGTCAAACATCTTTTCGATTGCGTATTCCGCCGCCTCTACGTCAGTAATGCCCTCTACTGCAAATTCCGCACCGGCAATTTCATTAAACTCTGTCTTAACAGGACCGGGACAAAAAGCACCGATATATACGTTGGATTTCACATAACGCAGTTCTTCGTGAATTGCCTTTGTCAGCTGCAAAACATAGCTTTTCGAGGCATAATACGAAGAAAATTCCGGACCCGCCATAAAACCTGCAATCGACGCAACGTTAAGAATAAATCCTCTGTTACGTTTCTTAAACTTCTGTAAAAACAGCTTTGTAAGAGTATGAACAGCTTTTATATTTACATCAATCATTTTAAGTTCATCATCTAAGTCAGTTTCATCAAAGGAACCAAAAACACCGAAACCTGCACTGTTCACTACAACGTCAACATTAACACGCTCAACTTCTTCAAAAAGCTTTTTGCATTCCTCTGTTTTTGATAAATCATGACAGAAATAACGAACCTTTACGCCGTATTTTTCCTGCACTTCTTCCTTAAGCTCAATAAGACGCTGACGACGACGTGCAACAATTATTAGATTAAACCCACGTCTTGCAAAACCAAGCGCCATTGCACGTCCTATACCGGAACTTGCACCTGTTATTAACGCAATCATAACCGTTTTCCTTTCAATTATTATTTCTTATAGTTTCAATTAATTTTTCAAGGTCGTTCATTGTGGAAAGAGAACCACAGGCTGCACGATATTTTGCAGCATTAGACATTCCCTTAAGGTACCAGCCCGTCTGCATTCGTGCCTCTTTCATTCCTATATATTCACCTTTATTCTGGACAAGCAGTTCAATCTGATGTTTCATTGTAGCAATGCGTTCTTCAAAAGTAACCTGCGTTATTTCTTCGCCGTTAAAATACTGCTCAATTTCACGGAAAAGCCAAGGTCTGCCACAAGCCGCCCTTCCTATCATAACTAAATCGCAGCCTGTGTAACGATACATTTCCGCACACTTTTCAGCGCTGTCAACGTCACCGTTACCTATAACAGGAATCTTCACCGATTGCTTAACCGCCGCTATAATATCCCAGTCAGCAGTGCCGCTATACATCTGCGTTTTAGTTCGGCCGTGAACAGCAATTGCCGCTGCACCGCATTCTTCAGCAATTTTTGCAATTTCAACAGCATTTACATTATTGTCGTCCCAACCCTTGCGGATTTTTACAGTTACAGGGATTTTTGTCGCCTTAACTGCTGCGGTAATCATTTCACCAAATAGAACAGGGTTTTTCATTAATGCACTTCCGGCACCGTTACCCGCCACTTTAGGTACGGGACAACCACTGTTTATATCAATAATATCAGGGTTATATTTTTCAGCAATTCTTATTGCAGGTTCCATAAATTCAGGTTCATTACCAAATAACTGAATTGCCATAGGGCGCTCATAATCTGTTACTGTCAGCAGCTCTGCAGTTTTTCTGTCGCTGTATACAAGTCCCTTGCAACTTGCCATTTCACCAACTACATAAGCCGCACCAAATTCCTTTGCAACAGTTCTGAATGCATAATCAGCAACACTAGCCATAGGAGCAAGTGCGGCTGTTTTCTTTATCTTAACATTTCCTATCTGTAAATATTCCATATCAGTAGCCCAATATTCTCCCGATAACCGCATTTGACAGCAGAAAACCATTTTTTGTCAATCGTACACCGTTTTCATCTATGCTGTAATATTCATCGGGAATTTTCCTGCAGCGATTTTCTATAACCGCTTTTTTAACTCCATATTTTTCGCATTCCTCAAAACTAAGTCCTTCTGTCAGCCTTAGTTTAAGCATTGCAAATTCATCAAAATCTCCGGCATTATCATCGGTTATGAATATTTCCTGCTTTTCTGCTGAAATAAAGCTGACAATATCCCTTTCAGTGCAAAAACGTGTACCCTCATAAAAGGAATGTGCCGCAGCACCGATACCAAGATATTCCTCACAGTGCCAATATTTCAGATTATGCAGACACTCAGCACCTGACTTTGAAAAATTGCTTATTTCGTATTGCGTAAAACCGTTTTTTTCAAGCTGCTCACAAGCATAAAGATAAAGCTCTGACATCTCATCATCTTCAGGAATATCAAGTTCCATTTCCGAAAATGGCGTTCCCTCTTCAATTTTCAGCAAATAGGCTGAAATATGAGAAACAGGAAGTGATGACAAAATATTTACAGAATGCTCAATACTGCTCTTTTTTTGCCCCTGAAGACCAAGCATCAAATCTGCGGAAATATTATCAAAACCAACGCTTTTTGCAAGATTAATTGCCGATACTGCTTGTTCAGATGTATGCCGTCTGCCTAAAAATTTAAGTTCATCGTCATCAAGGGATTGTACACCGAAAGAAATTCGGTTCACACCACATTTTCTCAATGCTGTCAGCCTTTTTATATCACTGACGCAGGGGTTTGCCTCAACTGTTATCTCAGCATTCTCCGTAACATTAACCGCCTTAAGCATTTCCCCTATTTCATCGGACAGCAGTACAGGTGTACCGCCGCCGAAGTAAACAGTATCAAAGGTTTCTGTATACCGTCTGAGATTACGCACGACCGCTTTTGTATATTCAGCGGTAAGAGATTTGCTGTATCGTACCGAATAAAAATCGCAGT
>JAZUOE010000189.1:0-7759 GCA_045604505.1 Ruminiclostridium sp.
CTTAATCATTTCAACATAACAGCCTACTTTTTCCAATTCCGCTGCAATGCTTGTAATATACCATGAAACATCTGTATATTTATCACAAATTGTTTTTCTGTTTATATCAGGACCGATTATTATTTCATCGGCATTTTCTGCAAGAACGGTTATTCCTGTTTCGGTATTTTTATAATAAAGAATTATACCCACCTGTTCGTTGTTTTTCTGTTTTTCAGAAATAATAGAAAACAGTTTTTCGCAGGACAATTCACTGCATTGCCAATCATACATACCGTTGTCGTTAACAGGCAGATATTCCATTTTGTTGTCCTTGAATGTCCAGCCAATTTCTATAAGCTTTTTTATTGCGTCTGATATATATTCAGAACCGAAATTACATTTCAGTAAAAACGTTGTTTGCCTTGACATATATTCTCCTTTATAAAAGATAACAAAAAACCGCTTTTGACTATTAATGCCAAAAGCGGTTTGATATTTTTTATAACTGTGAAAGCTCCTCAAATGTTTTCTTCATAGCGGGATACAGCTTAGTGTAGAAACGGTAAACCTTTTCGTACTTTTCGGAGTTTTCCTTGATAGGCTCCTGCACCTTATCGGCACTGATAACAGCCTTACAAGCCTCAGGAACGCTGCTGTAGATACCTGCGCCAACCGCTGCTAAAAGCGCAACACCTAAAGCGGGACCTTCCTTATTCTGAGTTGTCTTTACAGGACATTCGTATAAATCAGCCAACATCTGACGCCATACAGGAGATGTTCCGCCGCCGCCACAAGCCATCATGTCGCTGACATTGATGTTCATTTCACGGATAACTTCAACACAGTCACGAAGTGAGTAGGAAACACCTTCCATTACTGCACGGAGCATATCGCGTTTTTTGTGCATTGTGGAAAGACCGACAAAGGAACCTCTTGCATTAGGGTCAAGGTGAGGTGTACGTTCACCATTGAGGTAAGGCATATAAAGGAGCTTGTTTGCGCCAATCGGCACTTCCATAGCCATTTTATCCATAAGGTAATAGGGGTCAACGCCCATATTTACTGCAGTTTCCATTTCTCCCCAGCAGAGATTATCTCTGAACCACTTAAGGGAAAGACCTGCACTCTGTGTAACACCCATAACGTGCCAACAACCGGGAACAGCACAGCAGAAGGTATGAACTCTGCCTTGCTTATCAATGGAAATATCAGATGTGTGAGCAAAAACAACACCGCTTGAACCGATAGTTGTAAATGCCTTTCCGTCCTCTACTACACCTGTACCAACTGCGGCAGCGGCATTATCACCGGCACCACCGACAACAGGAGTACCTGCAGCAAGACCTGTCATAGCGGCAACCTGATTTGTGATTTCACCTGTAATTTCAGGGCTTTCATAAACCTTAGGAAGAAGAGCCTTGTCAATGCCAAGCTTGTCAAGGACTTCATCAGACCAGCAACGGTTAGGAATGTCCAAAAGCTGCATACCTGATGCGTCGCTGACTTCAGTAGCGTATTCACCTGTCAGCATAAAGCGGATAAAGTCTTTAGGAAGAAGAATGTGACGGCACTTTTCGTAATTTTCAGGCTCGTTATTCTTCACCCACATAATCTTAGCTGCTGTAAAGCCTGTGATTGCGGGGTTAGCGGTAATGTCAATAAGGCGGTCAGCACCAACCTTTTCTGTAATTTCAACAACTTCTTTTCCTGTACGTTGGTCACACCAGATAATGCTGTTTCTGATAACCTTGTTGTCACCGTCCAGCATAACAAGACCGTGCATCTGACCTGAAAGACCAATACCCTTAATGTCGGCGGCAGGGACACCGCTTTCTTTTACAACGTCAGAAATGCTGTTTACAACTGCATTCCACCAATCCATAGGGTCCTGTTCGGCATAGCCGTTCTGAGGGGTATAAAGAGGGTATTCATAAGTAGCAGAGGAAATAGGTGTACCGTCTTCACCGAAAAGAACGGTTTTTGTACCTGAGGTTCCGATATCAACGCCTAAAATGTAAGCCATAGTAAATCTGTCCTTTCGTTTTTGAATGTCGTTTTTGAAAACGATTTCTTAAAATAATTATACTATGCGCAAAGCTGTTTGTCAAGGATAATTTATGCAGAATGCACATAAATTTTAAGTATGATATTGACATGACAGGCTATTGAGTATATAATAAAATCAAAGAAAAAGGGGAAAGGAATGGTTAATTATGAAAAAAATATCAGCATTCTTAATTTTGGCAGTATCAATGATAGTTTTAAGTCTGTCTGTTTCGGCTGCATCTAAAGAGGATTTTCTATATGCAGTCAAAGAGGACGGTACAGCAATAATAACAGAGTTTGTTGGCTATGAGGAAATTTTAGTTATCCCTTCGGAAATTGACGGCTATGCGGTAAGTGAAATCGGTGCCTACTGTTTTGAATATGAATCTGCACTTCGTACTGTAGAAATTCCTGCGTCAGTTCAGATAATTTCAGAAAAAGCTTTTTCTAGTTGCTACGGACTTGAAACAGTAACACTCTCTGAAGGTCTTAAGGAAATCGGCAGCTTTGCTTTTTCTGATTGCTCATACCTTAGTGAAATAATAATTCCAAACAGTGTTACAAAATTAGGTGAAGGAGTGTTTATGAATTGCTCCAATCTGAATAAAGCTGTTATAGGTAACGGGGTTACTGACATAAGCAATTACACATTTTCAGATTGTTATGTTTTGCACGAAGTAGAAATGGGTAATAATGTCAGAGTTATAGGGCAGAGTGCTTTTAAAGATACAGGTATTTCAACAATATACATACCTGTTTCTGTCAGCAATATACACGCTAATGCTTTTGATGATACAAACATTATGAATGTGTATTACGGCGGAACAGAGGCACAGTGGGATAATATTGATGTGTCTTACGGAAACAGTGACCTTACCAGTGTAAAAGTCAGATATTTGGTTAATTCCGACGGTGAAATGGATAAAACTGCTGTTAAGAAAGCATTCGGGGTAATAATTGTTTATGCTGCTTTGGTTGTGGTTTTGATTGTAGCTGTAATAATTATTCTTGTAAAAACCCGCAAAAAGGGTGTATGTCCATATTGCAACACACCTATTGAGGGTGAATCGAAATTCTGCGGTAACTGTGGAAGTAAATTATGATAAATTAAAGAAGAGAGGAAGAAATTCCTCTCTTTTTATGTTATTTATGAAACTTGCACAAAAATAATTACAAAAACACCTTGACTTTAATGAAAAAAGGACTATAGTATAAGTATGTTTAGCGCGGTTATTTCCACTCCTGCAAATTTAATTACGGAGGACGTTTAAAATGTCAAAACTCAGAATAGGCATACTTACCAGCGGCGGCGATTGTCCCGGATTAAATGCAACCATAAGAGGTGCTGCAAAGGCTTGTTATCAGCTTTTTGGTGAGAATAAAGTAGAAATTATCGGTATTCAGGACGGTTTTTACGGTCTTATCCATAATAATTGTCAGAAAATGAAACCCTCTGATTTTTCAGGCATTCTCACACAGGGCGGTACTATTCTTGGTACAAAGCGTACTCCTTATAAGATGATGCAGGTTATTGAGGAGGATAACATAGATAAGGTTGCTGAAATGAAACAGACCTATAAGGAGCAAAAGCTTGATTGCATTCTTACTTTAGGTGGAAACGGTACTCATAAAACCGCAAATCTCCTTTCAGAAGAAGGTCTTAACATTATCGGTTTACCTAAGACTATTGATAATGATATTTGGGGCACTGATGTTACATTTGGTTTCCATACAGCGGTTGATATTGCAACAGATGTAATTGACAGAATTCATACAACTGCAAATTCTCACAGCAGAATTATGGTTATTGAAATTATGGGCAATAAGGCAGGTTGGCTGACCCTTTACTCAGGTATTGCAGGTGGCGCAGATATTGTACTTATTCCTGAAATTCCTTATGACATTAAAAAAGTTATAAAGGCAGTAAATGAACGTGCTGAGGCAGGTAAGGACTTCTCTATTGTGGCAGTTGCTGAGGGTGCTATGAGCAAGGCGGAGGCTGAACTTAAAAAGAAGGAACGTATGAGGTTACGTGCCGAAGAGGGCTACACAACTGTTACAAATCGTGTTGCTAAAGAAATTCAGGCAGCTACAGGCTTTGAAACACGTACTGTTGTACCCGGTCACATGTTAAGAGGCGGCAGTCCGTCAGCTTACGACAGAGTTTTAGCAACCAAATTCGGCGCAAGAGCAGCACAGCTTATCAAAGAAGGTAAATTCGGTTATACTGTTGCAAAAATCGGCAGTGAAATTACAGAAAATAAGCTCTCTGATGTTACAATGAAAACAAAGTTTGTTCCAAAAGACGACCAGCTTGTTATTACAGGAAAGAGCATCGGTGTCAGCTTTGGTGAATAACTGAATATTTATGTGGGCGGACAATGTCCGCCCATGTTATATTGACATAATGGAAGGATAACAGAAGATATGAAAAAAATTGATTTAAGAGGTCAGTGGAAACTGTATATGGACGAAAGCAAGAGAGATGAAATTCCTGCTGATTTTCCTGATACAATAATTCTTCCTGATACTACATCTCACGCACAGAAGGGTAAGAAAAATAATAACCGTCATTCAGGCTACCTTACAGATACATATTTATTTGAGGGTTATGCCTGGTTCCAGCGTGAGTTTGAGGTTACAGAGGATATGGGTGAGCTGACCTTAATTCTTGAACGAACAAGAAAAACCACTGTATATATTGACGGCAACGTTATAGGAAACGGCAACAGCCTTTGTACTTCTCACAGCTTTGTATTTCCACAGCTTTCGGCAGGGTTACACACCCTTACAGTGCGGGTTGTCAACACTGAGTATATAACAGGCGGCGGTCATCTTACCTCTCCCGATACGCAGACAAACTGGAATGGTATTACAGGCAGAATAGAGCTGCTTGACCGTCCTTTTGCACAGATAAATGATGTAATGATGTTTCCTGATGTGGAGAAAAACGGTGTTAGGGTAAGATTTACGGCAACTGAGGGCGGCAGCCTCTCTGCGAAAATTGAGGGCTATTCAGAAGTAACTGTTGAGGTTTCTAAAGGGACAGGAGAAATATTTGTTGGTTCTGAAAAAGAATTGCCCTTATGGGACGAATACAACACAAATCTGCTCACATTGACCCTTTCTTTTGCAGGAGAAGAACAGCAGTTTACTTTCGGTATGAGAAAGCTTGAAACTGACGGAATGAAGATACGTGTAAATGGCAATGAAGTATATCTTCGTGGAAAGCATGACGGACTTTTGTTCCCACTGACAGGCTATGCACCGACAGAGGTTGAGGAATGGAAAAAGGTGTTTGCAATTTCCAAATCTTATGGTATAAATCATTACCGTTTCCATACCTGCTGTCCCCCTGACGCAGCATTTACAGCCGCAGACGAAATGGGAATATATATGCAGCCTGAGTTACCTTTTTGGGGAACTGTACCTGATGAAATAACCGCCGAACAGCAGTTTTTGATTGATGAAGGTTTCAGAATGCTTAAGGAATTCGGCAACCACCCCTCTTTTGTTATGATGACGCTTGGTAATGAACTTTGGGGCAATAAAGATGTAATGAATAAAATCCTTAAGGATTATAAAGAGTTGGATAATCGTCACTTATATTCCGACGGGTCTAATAATTTCCAGTTTTGGCCTGACACTCTTAAATATGCAGACTTTTTCAGCGGTGTAAGACTTTCCCGTGAACGTCTTATTCGTGGTTCTTATGCAATGTGTGACGCGCCGCAGGGCGTAATTCAGACAGAGGCGCCTAAAGCAGGATATGATTATGACTATCTTATTAAACCAGAAACGGTAGAAACCAGCGGCGGCACAGGCGGAAAAATCCTTATCCAGTACGGCACAGGTGTTAAGGAAGTTGAGGCAGAGGGCGGCATGGGTCTTATGCCTGAAATTCCCGTTATTACTCACGAAGTGGGACAGTATTACACCTATCCCGATTATCGTGAAATTTCTCACTATACCGGTTCAATCAAGGCAGAGAATATTGCAATTTACCGTGAAAGAGCAGAGGAACGCGGTTTAATCGAATATGCTCACGATTATTATCGTGCGTCAGGCGCACTTGCCGTAGACTGCTATAAGCGTGAAATTGAGTCAGCAATACTCACACGGAACATGGCAGGTTTTCAGCTCCTTGATATTCAGGATTTTTCAGGACAAGGAACTGCGCTTGTAGGTGTTCTTAATGCACTTATGGAGCCGAAGGATATTGTTACCGATAAGCAGTGGCGCAATTTCTGTAATGACACAATTGTTACTATGAAATCGGATAAAATGTTACTTCCTGCAGATAAGGAAAATAAATTTGCAATTACAGTTGTCACAACAAACCCTGAGATAAAGAAGGGCGCATTTGTTGAATTAAAGGTAAATGGTTCCAACAACTATGCAGCAAGGGGACGTGGTCCTGTTAAATGCGATACTGCTGCGGACAGAGGATTTATGCAGACAGATGAGTTTTTTGAAATCCGCACAACAGGTATAAAAGTCCCTGTAAAGTATGATGTGCAGCTGTCGGTTATGAATACCGAGATTGAAAACAACTACACTTTCTATTCCTTCCCTGATTGTGATGTTAAAATTACAGAAAAGGGAGCTAAGCTTGAGTGTGGTAAGGTAGCTTTTGCTTATAGCGAGGAAGAGGCGGTTGCTTTACTTGAAAAAGGCGAAAAGGTAATTTATATTCCTTCTGCTGAAGGAAAACTGCCCGGTACATACTGCACAGACTTTTGGTGCTATCCTATGTTCTCCTCTATTTCAGAGTCTATGGGCAGACCGCTGCCTATCGGTACATTAGGCTGCCTTATTCAGAATGACCACCCTGCTTTAAAGGAGTTTCAGGCTGAATTTTATACCACTCCTCAGTGGTATGAGCCTGTTTCACACTGTCACTGCGAGGTGCTGACAGGTACAGATATAAAGCCTATTGTTCAGATGATTGATAACCCGCACAGAGCGGATAAGCTAGGTATTCTTTATGAAAAGGAAACCTCTGCGGGAATGCTTTTCGTCAGCACAATCAGATTTGCTGAAATCAGTGATGCGCCTGAGGCAAAGTGGCTTTTAAAGGGTATTGCGGAATATCTTTTGAATAAATAAAAAATGTGCGTTAAGGCGAAAACCTTAGCGCACATTTTTGTTATGATTCGTAAGTAAGGGTAGGGAGATTTCTAAGACCTGCATTTTCAATGTTGAAGATAAAAGTCTTTTCAAATTCTTCAGTAACTTCGCTTAAATCTTCTGTAAAAGCCTGACCTGTGAAATGTACAGTAAGGTTTTTCCTGTCATTTTCTACGGTGTAGCTTGTTTTAAAATAAGCGGAATATTTATCGGAAAGAGAATATCCATAATCACTGATAACATCATTTACAGCGGAATATACAGCGATATTTTCTATTGTTTTCTCTCCCACAGGACCTATCATTATGCCATATCCGCCGCCGCCCGTTTTTTCTCCGTTTTTGCCGCCGATTGCGGTAGAGTTGCCGAAAAAGGGATAGGTGAAACCGTATTCTCCGCTGCTTAATTGTTCATTCTTTTCTTCGCTGTCAAGAACAACTATTGTCCTTCCGGTGACATAATCAAAACGTATTTGTGTGCAGTATATATATCCTACTGTTAATGCTCCGGCAATCAGTACAATTATAGAAAGTATAACAATAGTAACAACGGTAGCATTTCCTTTTTTATTAAACATAACATTTACCTCAATAAATTAATC
>JAZUOE010000190.1:0-15513 GCA_045604505.1 Ruminiclostridium sp.
ATAATCCTGTTTGTTTACGGCTGTATTTCGGTTGATTTTCAGTGGACGTTTTCAAATACAGTTTGTATGATTTGCGCGATAATCGGCGGAACACTTCTGCGCGGTGCGATTTATCTTTCCTTCGGCTCAACTACCTTCTGGGCAAAAAGCCCGCTTCACATTTCGGGATTTTTTCAGGAACTGTTCAACCGCACAAATATGTATCCCCTTTCTATGTATCCGAGAGGAGTACAGTTCGTATTTACATTTATTATGCCTATGAGCTGGGTTGCATTTTATCCCGCATCAGAATTTATGGGAAAGAATTCTATGCTAACCTTGCCCTTTGGTATGGCGTTTATAACACTGGGACTTGGCGTGCTTCTGTTTGTGATTGCCTGTAAAATATTCAGAGCAGGTTTCGCACAATATGAAAGTGCAGGCTCGTAAGCGTTTTGGAAAGGAAGGTATTAAATGCCTGTTATAGAAGTAAAAAATTTAAGAAAAGAATTTAAAACGGTAAAAAAACAAAAAGGCTTAAAGGGAGCTGTAAAGGGACTTTTTAAGCCTGAAAGAAAGCTTGTAACCGCTGTTGATGATGTAAGCTTTTCTATTGAACAAGGTGAAATTGTAGGCTACATAGGCCCTAACGGTGCGGGAAAAAGTACCACAGTAAAAATGATGTCGGGAATACTCCGCCCCACATCGGGAGAGATACTCATAAACGGAATTTCGCCTGTGAGTGACAGAAAAGCAGTAGTAAAACATCTCGGCGTAGTATTCGGTCAGAGAACACAGCTTTACTGGGATTTAAGGCTTGGAGAAAGCTTTGAGCTGCTTAAACGTATTTATGATGTTCCCGATGATGTTTATAACGAAAACATGGCGATGATGGACGAGATACTTGACCTTAAAAGCATAGTTGATACCCCTGTCCGTCAGCTTTCTCTCGGTCAGCGTATGAGGGGCGATCTTGCGGCGGCGATGCTCCATTCTCCCGATATACTGTTTCTTGATGAGCCTACAATCGGACTTGACGTTGACGCAAAGCACGCAATCAGAAAATTTATCAAACAAATAAACGAAACACGAAAGACAACGATAATCCTTACAACTCACGATCTTGGCGATATTCAGGAGCTTTGCAAGAGAATAATCATAATCAACAAGGGCGTTGTAATAGAGGACGGCTCCCTTGACGAGATAGCCGACCGCATTGCTCCGTATCGTCAGCTTGTGATTGATTTTTATTCCGAGCAGAATATCACTCATCCTAAGGCTGAAATAGTAAAAACCGAGGGTGCAAGAACGGTTTACCGTTTTATGAAAAAAGATGTTACCGCCGCAAAGCTTATCGAGGATATAGGCAAGCAAGCGAAAATAAAAGATATACGGCTTGAAGAGGCAAATATTGACGATATAATCAGAGTCGCCTATGGTGGCTTGGATAACGAGAATAATACGTAATTGAGGGGAAATTTATGTCGACGTGGAACCCCTGGAGAGGGTGTAAAAAATGCAGTGAGGGCTGTCTGCATTGTTATATACATAAGGGCGATGCAAAACGTGGGGTTGATACAAACGAAATTGTAAAAACCAAAGATTTCAGTAAGCCTATAGAACAGCTTAAAAATGGAAATTATAAGCTGAAATCAGGAATCGTTTACACTTGTTTTTCAACTGATTTTCTTATTGAAGAGGCTGACCAATGGAGAAAAGAATGCTGGAGCATGATAAGAAAACGGCAGGACTGCACATTTTTATTTCTTACAAAACGTATTGACAGATTTATGGAATGTATTCCCCATGATTGGGAAGAGGGTTATGAAAATGTTGTTGTATGCTGTACGGTTGAAAATCAGAAAAACGCTGATTATAAGCTTGAAATTTTCAGCATACTCCCCATAAAGCATAAGTGCATAACTGCACAGCCTTTGCTTGAAAAAATAAATATTGAAAAATATCTTGATAATATCGAACTTGTGGTTGTAGGCGGTGAGTCTGACCGTGATGCAAGACCTCTTGACTATTCATGGGTGCTTGAAATACGAGAACAATGTATTCGTAAAAATGTGTCCTTTGAATTCAGACAATGCGGAACATATTTCATAAAGGACGGAAAGCAATATAAACTGCAGACAAAGGATTTATGCAGTCAGGCAAAAAAGGCTGACATAAATTTTAAGAAAAGAGGGAATTAATTATGATAAGAAAAATGCTGAAAGAAGATATATTTTCATGTGCGGAAATTCTCTGCGCTGTATACAATAATGAAATGTGGCAGTGTCAATGGACAATTGAAACAGGTACCTCTTATCTTGAGGACTATTTTGAAAACAGGAAATTTGTCGGCTTTGTTCTTGAGGAGAATGATAAAATCATTGGTGCAATGTTTGCTCACGAAAAGATATGGTGGAACAACAGTGAGCTTTATATTGATGAAATGTTTATTCTCCCCGAAAAGCAGAGAGGCGGCTATGGTAGTATGTTGATAAAAGCGGCGGAAGAATATGTAAATAAGCATAATCTTGCAGGGCTTACGCTCTGTACGAATAAATACGCACCCGCACCGAATTTTTACCGCAAAAATGGGTTTGTTGACAACGAATATATTATGTTTATGTATAAGGAAAATTAAGTAAAATTTTTTCAAGAGGTATTCAGAATGCTTAAAAAGCAAAAAGAAACGATTTTGACTTTATTGAAATCTGATGAGGCTGATAAATATTATAAACGTAGATATTGGTTTTCTTATAAAGATTACTTAGACCCAACCGATAAATTTACAGGCTTTTCCTGTGAAAACCTTGACGGTAAAAGAGAATATATTGCTTTAATTGAAAACCTATTACACGCAGATGCAAATGCTGAAATTTTTGTAGAGGTTTATGGACTTTGCTCAGATGATAGTGACGAGTTTATTTATGCTGATACCTTGATTATTTTCAGCACTTTGACGTTATTCGAAATAAAGCAGATTTTTAATGAACCAAATGACATTTTTCCAAGTGATATTGGAGAACTAGCTGATTTTTCACAGAGTTTTGTGGTTGATAATAACGGTAATTTATATCCTGCTGTAAGTTTATTAAATGGTGATTATTCTGCTTATTATTGTTGGTGGGATTAGCTTTAATATTCCTCATCATAAGGTAAAATCAGCCATTCACCGCTTTCTGTGACACGGTAGTACATATCTTTTTCTGTATCCACCATTAAAACGTTCAGATAACCGCTGTCGAGGACGGTGCTGTCTATGTAATAATGACTTTCACCGTCATAATATATTTCGTGAAAGTTACTGTTACCGCTAATTCCTGCTGTACCCACATGACCGGCAACTACTTTCATGTCTAGTCCGTTGATTTTTCCTATATTTGCAGGATACTGTCCTGTGAATATCTCTTCAGAGGTGCCCCATTCCCACAGGTCAGCCGCGTCTTCATCTATTCCTGCGTGAACAAAAATGGTGTTACCTTCAACATGATATAGGGGAAGATTTTCTATCCATTTGAAATATTTCCTGTCCTTCATATCATTTCTAAGAGCATTTTTATCGTCGTCCCTTACCATATAATCTATGGTTGAAATTTTCTCAACAGCCCATAAATCGTGATTACCTGCAAGGGCAATTACACGGTCTTCACCGTATTTATCCTGAAGTGATATAATTTTATCCAGCACACCTCTATTATCTTCGCCGCCGTGTATGTAATCACCCAGCAAAATAAGCTTTGTGTTATCTTCTTTATCAAGGTGTGTTATAACCAGTTCAAGTGCATTTGTAAAAGCAGTTAAACAGCCGTGAATATCACTGATTGCATATATTTTCATGTTATACTCCTATATCAAAAACTAAATCCGAATATGATTAATAAAATCAAGCGCTGCACTTTAATAAGTGTAGCGCTTAATTGTTATAAATTATCTATATTCTTATATACCTCTTTTGTTATTTCACTGCAGATTTTATAAATTCCGCGTTTATCACGTGATTGCTTTGCCCCTGAGGTCATTACAACAACAGTGTTTTTTGTAACAGGGTCATAAGAGGCTAAAGAAACAATTCCATAGGCATTTCCCGTGTGGTAATAGAGTCCGCCTGTGCCGTATAACTTGTTGTAATAGCGAAGAGCAAGGCACTGCTTGAACTTTCCGCCATTTTCTTTAGCAGTAAAGTATTTCTTTTCGAGAGTCTTTACCGATTCCTCAGAAAGTATACGTTTGTTATCGAAAACTCCGTCGTTGGCCAACATCGAAAAGATTTTTGCTATATCCGACGCTGAGCCTGTAAGTCCGCCTATATAATTTCCCGGATGGTCAGCTATATTTCCTGTAAAGACCATCTTTTTCGCTGTTTCAGGAAGTAATTCTACACTATGGTCATAATCATAATGTGTGATAAGATTATCCGTATCCTTGATATTTCCGGGAAAATAAGAGAGGTCGCCGTTTAATAAACTGAAAAGATTTTCACTTGCATATTTCTCAAGAGGAATTCCGGAGGCTAATTCAAGAGTAGTAGCCGCTACAGCTGAGGCATAATTGTTGTACTCAAAAGCAGTAGATTTTCCGGGTTTCTTTTTTGTGTTGAAACTGCCTGATGATTTAAGCTGCTCCGCTGTTTCCTCTATACTGTTCTTGTAACCCAAATTATAAAGAGTGGAAGTATGGGTAAGGAGAGTTTTAGTGGAAATTTTTACAGGAATATCAATCTTCCAGTATTTCTTGATATTTTTATTTAAATTTATTAAACCCTGTTCTTCCATTTTTACAGCACATATTGCTGTAGCAACCTTACTGAGTGAGGCAGAACGCATCTTGCTGTCTACAGTCATTTCACGAGTTCCGTAATCCGCCCAGCCGTATGCAAAATCAAAGGCTTTTCCGTCACTTCCCCTTATTACTGCAACCTGAACACCGACAGCGCTGTATTTTTCTGCAGAATCGGAAATCTGCTCATAGATATTCCCATAAGCAGTTCCGTCTGAGGTATATTTTTCTGCCTTTTCTATTTTTGGAACAGCAGATTTTTTTATGTATCTTCTGGAGTAATTACTTGTAATCCAGCCTGTATCACCATTTTTAAATTTAACTTTATACCAGGGGATATAGTTTTCGTCCAGTTCTTCACCTATGTAAGTGATTTTTCCTTTGCCTTTTATGGTGGCAATTTTGTCATATTCAGTACCGGGTCCTTCTCTTACACTTACACCGTCGAATGCTGCATATATATAACAATCTTCAGGGCTTAGTGTTTCTGCACTAATTGTAGGAGTTGAACCTAAGACAATGGCGCCTGAAAGGAGCAAAGCTGTAATAATTTTTCCTACTTTATTTTTCATAAAACGCCTCCTTTTGTGTTATTATAACACGGATATAAACAGATGTCAATTAAAGCGGAATATTGTGGAATAAATTGACACATTATTGATTTAATTGGAGGCGATATTTTTGGCACTTGCTTTATTCTGAATTAATCAGTTAAGCACTGCACCTGTAGCACCACCTGAAACAAGTGCCGCATATCTTTTAAGGTAGCCTGAAAGTTCCTTTTTCTTTGGAACGAAATTCTTCATACGTTCATTAAGAACGGATTCATCAACCTTAAGTTCGATTGTATTTTCGGGGATATTTATGCTGATAATATCGCCCTCTTCAACAACACCGATAAGACCGCCTGATGCTGCCTCAGGAGTGATATGTCCTATACAAGCACCGCGTGTTGCGCCACTGAAACGTCCGTCGGTAATAAGAGCAACGCTGCTGCCCAGTCCCATGCCCATAATTGCAGAGGTAGGATTCAGCATTTCACGCATACCGGGACCGCCCTTAGGACCTTCATAACGGATAACAACAACATCTCCGGCAACAATTTTTCCGGCATTGATAGCTGCCTGTGCGTCTTCTTCACAATCAAATACACGTGCAGGACCTTCATGTACAAGCATTTCCGGAAGTACAGCAGAACGCTTTACAACGCTGCCTTCAGGTGCAAGGTTACCCTTAAGTACAGCTATACCGCCTGTTTCACTGTAGGGATTATCAATAGGACGGATAACCTCAGGGTCAAGATTTACACAGCCTTCAATATTTTCACCAATCGTTTTGCCTGTTACGGTCATGCAGCCGGTATTGAGCAATCCTTTTTTGTTAAGCTCATTCATTACTGCATATACACCACCTGCCTCATTCAGGTCTTCCATATAGGTTCTTCCTGCCGGTGCAAGGTGACAAAGATTAGGAGTTTTCTTGCTGATTTCATTTGCAATATCAAGATTAAGCTCAATTCCGCATTCGTGAGCAATAGCGGGGAGATGGAGCATACTGTTTGTGGAACAGCCAAGCGCCATATCAACAGTAAGTGCATTTATAAGTGCGTCCTTTGTCATAATATCAAGAGGACGAATATCTTTTTTCACCATATCCATTACTGCCATACCTGCGTGTTTTGCAAGTTCAATTCTTGCAGAGTAAACAGCGGGAATTGTACCGTTGCCCTGAAGCCCCATACCGAGTGCCTCTGTAAGGCAGTTCATGGAATTTGCGGTATACATACCTGAACAAGAACCACAGGTAGGACAGGTTTTGCATTCGTATTCCTTTAATTTTTCGTCTGACAGTTTTCCGGCATTATACGCTCCTACTGCCTCAAACATACTAGAAAGGCTTGTTTTCTTACCTTCTACTTTACCTGCAAGCATAGGTCCGCCGCTAACAAAAACGGTGGGTATATTTACTCTTGCTGCTGCCATTAAAAGACCGGGTACATTTTTGTCACAGTTAGGTACCATAACAAGACCGTCAAAGCCGTGAGCGAGAGCCATAGCCTCTGTGGAATCGGCAATAAGGTCACGTGTTACAAGAGAATATTTCATACCCTTATGTCCCATTGCAATACCGTCGCATACGGCAATTGCAGGGAATACTATAGGAGTACCACCGGCCATTGCAACGCCCATTTTTACTGCGTCTACAATTTTATCAATATTCATGTGACCGGGTACAATTTCGTTATATGAGCTGACAATACCGATAAGCGGTCTTGACTGCTCCTCTTCTGTAAGACCCAGCGCGTGGAAAAGACTGCGATGGGGTGCGTTCTGAATTCCGCTAACTACATTTTCCTTAGTCATAAATGCCTCCTTAGTTATTGATAAGCTTATTATTTACAAATTCATTGACTGACGCAGTGTTGCGCCGCCTTTTTCGAGGGAAGCCGTACCTGTACGGCAGATTTCAAGGATAGTAAAGTCACGCATAAGCATGATAAAATCGTCCATTTTTGCACTGTCACCTATAAGGCGGAGTACAAAAGAATCACGGGAATAATCAATAGTTTCTGCGCCGAATGCCTCTGCTGCGGCGTAAATATCACCACGTACTGAGGAATCGTTCTGCATTTTTATCATCATAAGTTCACAGCTAACGGAATTTTCTCTTGTCAGCTCCTTGATAGAGCAAACATCGGGTAGCTTGTAGAGCTGATTTATAAGCTGCTGCTTATTTTCCTCTTCTCCGTCAAAGCTGAATGTAATTCTCGAATATTCACCTGATTCTGTTTCACTAGCTGTAAGAGAGCTTATGTTGAATTGCCTTCTTCTGAACATACTTGTAAGTCGGTTCAGTACGCCGAACTGGTTGCGCACAAGTACGGCAACATTATATCTGTTCATTACTGCACCTCCAGTTTTGTGATAATATCATCCATACTGCCGCCAGGCGGGAGCATAGGGAGTACGAACTCATCTTTATCAATTCTGCAGTCGATGACGTATGGGCCACTCTGTTTGAATGCTTTTTCAAGAGCCTTGTCCAATTCTTCGGGAGTAGTTACCGTTTCACCGTCTGCGCCAAAAGCACGTGCAAGAGCAGGGAAGTCGGTGCTGCGGTTAAGAATACTGTTTGAGTAGTGCTTGTCATAGAAAAGGGTCTGCCACTGTCTTACCATACCAAGAACACCGTTATTCATAATAAGAATTACAACAGGAACATTGTATGTGACAGCAGTAGCAAGTTCGTTAAGACACATTCCGAAACTTCCGTCGCCTGTTACAAGAACACTGCGTTCTTTTGTGCCGTAAGCTGCACCAATTGCTGCACCAAGACCAAATCCCATTGTGCCAAGACCGCCGCTTGAAACAAATCTGCGTGGAGTTTTGAACACTAAATTCTGTGCAGACCACATCTGATGCTGTCCTACATCGGTGCATACAGCTGTGTTTTCGCCAAGATACTTATTAAGAGTGAGAATAGCCTTTCTTGGTGTCATACCGTCACGGTTGTCAAGATATTCTTCTTCTTCATTTCTGAATTTATTGATTTCTTCTGTCCATTCAGGCTTTTTATCTTCTTTCAGAAGAGGAATAAGTTTCTGAAGTGTAAGTTTTACATCTCCTCTTAATCCACAAGCGGCATTTACAGTTTTTCCTAGTTCAGAGCCGTCTACATCAATATGTATTATTTTCGCTTTTGTTGCAAACTTTGCACGATTACCTGTAACACGGTCGTTGAAACGTACGCCAAGCGAGATAATCAGGTCGGCATTGTGCATTGCCATTGATGATGCGTAGTGCCCGTGCATACCCTGCATTCCGAGAAAACGTGAATGGTCAGTAGGAATAGCTGAAAGTCCCATAAGGGAACAACCTACAGGCGCATCAATTTTTTCAGCAAGTTTCAGCATTTCTTCCTGTGCGGCTGCAGTTATGACGCCGCCGCCAAAATATACATAGGGACGCTTTGAAGAGTTTATATATTCTGCTGCCTCTTCAATGCGTATATCCTTTGCTGCATGGGGAGTTTCTTTTTCAGCAGGGGCTTTCGGCTCATATTCGCACTTGGCAATCTGTACGTCTTTTGGGACATCAATCAACACAGGTCCCGGTCTGCCTGATTTAGCAAGTCTGAATGCCTCACGGATTGTATCAGCAAGTTGTTCTACTGAGCCAACAAAAAAGTTGTGCTTTGTTATAGGGAGGGTAACACCCGTAATATCTATTTCCTGAAAGCTGTCAGAACCTATCTGTGTAGTAGGAACATTTCCGCAAATAGCAACCATAGGGATTGAATCAAGATAAGCGGTGGCAATTCCTGTCACAAGGTTTGTAGCGCCCGGACCTGATGTAGAGATAACAACACCGACTTTTCCTGTGGTTCTTGCATATCCGTCTGCAGCATGTGCTGCTCCTTGTTCATGTGCGGTTAAAACATGATTTATCTGTTCCTGATGGGTATAAAGGCTGTCATAAACATTGAGAATCTGTCCGCCGGGATAACCGAAAACAGTGTCACAGCCCTGTTCAATAAGAGTTTTTACAAGTATATCTGAACCTGAAAGAATCATGTTGTCTGCTCCATTTCTGCTATAACTTCAACCTCAACCAGTGCGCCTTTCGGAAGTTCCTTTACTGCCACGCAGGAACGTGCAGGTTTTTCGGTGAAATACTGTGCATATACTTCATTGAAAGCTGCAAAATCTGCCATATTGCTGAGAAAACATACGGTTTTTACAGCACTTTTAAGGGAACCACCTGCAGCAGTAAGTACAGCCTCTAAATTTTTGCAGACACGGTGAGTCTGTTCGGTAATATTATCGCCCTCAAGTACACCTGTTTCAGGGTTGAGCGGGATTTGTCCTGATGTGAAGATAAGATTTCCTACGCATACAGCCTGTGAATAAGGGCCGATTGCTGCGGGTGCATTATTTGTATGAATTTTATTGCTCATGATAATCCTCCTTTTATAAATCAAACGATTTTAAAGCCCTCTGAACGTAAAGATTTTGTAATAAGATTAACGTGTTCGTAATCTCTTGTTTCCATATCAATACGCAAAAAGCAACCGTTAACGCTTTTTGTATTTCCTTTTTCGTAATGAACACCTGTTACATTACCGCCGCAGTCTGCGATAATGCGTGAGATATTTTTAAGCTGACCGGGTTTATCAATAAGCTCAATCAGAAGATTTGAGGAACGTCCTGAATTTCTTAAACCTCTGTCGATTACACGAGAAAGGCTTGTAACATCAATATTACCACCTGATACAATGGCTGCAACCTTTTTGCCTTTTAAATCAAACTTATTGAACATTACAGCGGCAACTGCTGCTGCTCCTGCGCCCTCTGCAATCATTTTCTGCTTTTCGATAAGGGCAAGGATTGCACTTGCTACTTCGTCATCACTGACAAGTGCAATTTCATCAACATATTCTTTTACAAGTGCGTATGTGTTTTCTCCAGGCTGTTTTACTGCAATGCCATCAGCAATTGTTGAAACAGAGGAAAGACATTCTATACCGCCGTGTTTAATGGAATTATACATGCTAGGCGCCCCTTTAACCTGAACACCGTACACTTTTACAGATGGTCTTATCTGCTTTGCGGTATAGGCAATACCTGAAATCAGACCGCCGCCGCCGACAGGAACAACTATAGCGTCAATATCATCAAGTTCGCTCAAAACCTCAAGTGCTATTGTACCCTGACCGGCAATAACATTTTCATCATCGAAGGGGTGAACAAAAGTATAGCCCTCGCTGTCCTTAAGCTCAAGTGCTTTCTGATAAGCGTCATCATAGCAGCCCTCTACAAGGCACACGTCAGCTCCGAATCCTTTTGTAGCCTCAACCTTTGAAATAGGAGCAGTATCGGGAAGGCAAATCAGTGATTTAATACCATTCTTTGTTGCCGCTAGGGCAACACCCTGTGCGTGATTTCCTGCTGAACAGGCAATTACGCCTTTTTCCTTTTCTTCATCAGACAGCATAGCAATTTTATAAGCAGAGCCTCTGACTTTAAAGGAGCCTGTAATCTGTAGGTTTTCGGGTTTCAGAAACAACTCACAGTCGGGAGCAATTCCGTATGCTCTAACCATATTTGTTTCACGTATGATACTTTTCAGTACCGATTGTGCATTGAATACTTTGTCAAGAGATAACATTTTTCATTCCGCCTTTCATTTTCTGATTAATATTATGCGCTCAGGGACGAAATAAAAACCCGTCCCAAAGCTTTTATTTGCTTTGAGACGGGTGTAAATACTTGCACTCGCGGTACCACTCAAATTGCGGATATAAAAATCCGCCACCTCTTCGAAGTCCATCAACTTCTATGCACTGACGCGGCATACACGGGACACGCCTACTGGGTGTAAACCTTTGGGATTTCCGGCTCAGAAGGGATAAGAAATCTACAGTCCTTTATCGGGATTGCACCGTCCCCGACTCTCTGTGAAAATCGTTGTAGTTTCCGTCTTCGTCATAGCTTTTATTCATTTTCTGTATTATATCACTTTAAATCGATGTTGTCAAGTGTTTTTAAAAATTTTTCTGATTTTTAATGTTCTGTAAATACAAAACCGTGATTAAGCGGACCACTTCCTTTGCCTAAATCAAGCATAGATGATAATGCACCTGAAATATATTCCTTTGCAAGTTTTACTGATTGTTTCAAATCACAATCTCTAGCAAGGTTTGAGGCTATGGCAGAGGATAATGTACAGCCCGTCCCATGAGTATTGGGATTATTAATCCGAATGCTCTCGAACCATGTAATTTCACCGTTTTCAAAAAGCAAATCATTTGCGTCATTTATACTGTGACCGCCTTTTAAAAGTACAGCACAGCCGTAGGTTTTATTAATAAAATCTGCGGCTTTTTCCATGTCTGATTTATTGGAGATTTTTACTCCCGAAAGTACCTGAGCCTCAGGAATATTTGGTGTTATAACAGTAGCTATGGGCAGTAATTTTTCTTTTAAAATATTTACCGCATTTTCTGAAATAAGCCTTGCGCCGCTGGTAGCAATCATCACAGGGTCAACTACAATATTTTTTGCTTTATAATAACTTAGTCGTTGTGCAATAATGTAGATAAGCTCTGCATTTGATACCATTCCTGTTTTTACTGCGTCAGGAAAAATATCCGTAAATACAGCGTCAATCTGCTGTTCTAAAAATTCGGGAGTAACCTCTGAAATTGCTGTAACTCCCATTGTGTTTTGCGCAGTAAGGGCGGTTATAGCGCTCATTCCGTAAACATTGTTTGCTATCATTGTTTTTAAATCTGCCTGAATACCTGCACCGCCGCTTGAATCACTTCCTGCGATTGTGAGAACGGTTTTAAGCTTTTTGTAATTCATTAAATGACTCCTTCAGTTCTTTCGCGGCAATTAAGGGGTTATCCGCTTTCATAATTGCCGAAACTACGCATATTCCGTCAATACCGCTGCCTTTCAGAGCGTGGATATTATCCTTATTCAAGCCACCAATAGCATTGACTTTAATAGGTACGGATTTCACGATTTCTTTCAGCGTATCAACACTTGTCAGTACGGTTTTTACCTTTGTGGTTGTAGGGTAAATTGCCCCCACACCAAGATAATCTGCGCCTTGTTCATAAGCCTCAATGGCCTGTGATACAGTTTTTGCCGTCGCACCAACAATTTTATTATCCCCCATAAGTTTTCTTGCAATTGCAACAGGCATATCTGATTGTCCTACATGAACGCCCTCTGCATTTACTGCAAGTGCAACGTCAACTCTGTCATCAATAATAAGCGGTATATTGTATTTTCTTGTAATTTCATGGACTTTTTCAGCAACGGCAATATACTCCCTTGTTGTTTTGTCCTTTTCACGAAGTTGCAAAAGTGTAACTCCGCCTTTACAAGCACTTTCAATACGATTAAGAAAATCCTGCTCACTGTAAAATGTGCTGTCAGTGATAAAATATAAACTGCTGTCAAAATTCAATGTTTATTTTCTCCATTCTAATTTTTTCTTCAATCTCACTGTTGGTTATGGTTGATAGCTTATCCATAAGTGAAACCATAAAGGTGCCGTTTCCTTTATCTGTTTTTGCATTCTCACCGCAAATTCCCATAATTACAGCGGCTGAGAGAGCGGAATAAATCGGCTCTCCCGCCGACATAAATGCACCGCATAATGCGCCCTGCATACAGCCTGTGCCTGTAACTGAGCTTAACTTTTCTGTACCATTAATTACACGGAAAAGCATTTTCCCGTCAGTTATAATATCCGTTTTTCCACTTGCGAGGATTACTGTTTTATGTTTTCGGGAAAGTATTGCTGAAACCTTTTCGATTTCAGCAACGCTTATATTTTCTGAATCAACACCTGCCGAAGTATAATCGCCCAAAAGCGCTTTTATTTCAGAGTAATTGCCCTTGATGATATTCGGCACAGCAATTTTCAGCAAATCATTAACATATTCCCGTCTTAGTGATGAACAAGCGTAACCTGCAATATCAAGAACAAAAGGGATATTTTTTTTCTTACAGCACGTTGCGGAAATTTTTATGGAACTCATTCGTGCGTCGGTTATATTTCCGATGTTAAGCATAACCGATGAGGCGGTTTCTGTAATTTCATACACCTCTTTCGGATGCTCCGCCATAATGGGTCTGCCACCAACAGCAAGAATGGTATTTGCACATTGATTAATGGAAATTGGGTTTGTAATACAGTGAATAAGCGGATTTTTTTCTTTCAGCTTTTCACGTATTCTGTTGATTTCTGATATTATTGTTATCACTCCTGTTCTTAAGCTTTTGTACGATATAGTAAATTATTCCCGATAAAATAAAGATACCAAGAACGGCAAAAGAAAGATAATTCCACATAGGTTCAGTCATTTCAAAAAGTCCTGTCAGCACTTTTATGACGATAAAAGCAATTACTCCCAAAGTGCCGATTGTGACAGCGTTTCCCAGCACTCCGCTTTTGTCGTTGTAGCTCTGTGAGCCAAGCGTTTGCTGAAACTGTGAAAGCAGACCGCTGTTGGAAAGCTTACGCAGGAATACAAAGGCAATACTGCCGCCGATAAGCGTTCCGCAGATGAATGACGGCACATAGAAAAGCCAACTCAGTCCCTCTTTTCCCCACAGAAATGTCATTACAGGGTAGGAGATTATTGCTCCGATTATTCCTGTACCGATTATCTCACCCAACACTGCAAATAACAGTTTGCCTTTTGACATTTTGTAGAATACACCCGACAGGAATGCTCCGAAAATTGCGCCTGTCAATGCGATAGGTGGTATTCCCATAAAAATCATTCTGATGATACCGATAAGTACGGCACATAAAAGTGATTCAAAGGGACCTAACAATACTGCACAGACAATGTTGATGAAATGCGCCATAGGGCACATTCCTTCAAACCGCAGTATGGGTGAAATCACTACACCAAGAGCAATAAGTACAGATAAGACTACCATTCGTAAAAGCTTGTTTTTTGTTTTCATTTTTATTTCCTTCGTTTCTTTTAAAATACGAAGTGAATACACCTCGCTCGGTCGGAAATCAATTTTTCCCTCTCACGTCGAAACACGACTTCCCTCGCATAAATTAAGGACAAACGGCGCTCCCCGCCTATCCGTTTTAACCTCCTTTCCGAAAACATTAATTCAACAGACGGTAAAAGTGAAAACAAAAAAGGAAACTACCGATTTCGATAGTTTCCTTGTTATGCATATAAAAATGCACCGACATGTAAGCGTCAGTGCTTTACAGTCGTCCCTACGTTGGCATTATCCAAATCAGGTTATCGGTCGAAGGTCAAACCTTCCTCTCAGCCTGTAACACAAGCTCCCGTCTGTTAAATTTTACATTTGCATTATACAACGTTTTTTTAAAAATTGCAATAGGTTTTTGAAAATTTATTTTATGTTCAGTTGTTAATAATAAATATTTTCTGAACAGGGCAGTGTTATTTCTTTTAACATAACAGGCAATTCTAATGCTTTTTGTTTAATTCCATCATCACAATTTCTTCTTAAACCATTCTGACGTTTCGGGAATTTCATCAACCTCGTAAGCGCTATAGCATCTCTTAACGAATTCATCACTTATCACATCAGGCTGAAAATCCATATAATATTCGGGATAATATATCTTCTGATTTTCCACACTGTATTTTTTGTCGTATTCTGAATAAACAATCGCTGTTCGTTCAGGTGACATAACTTCGATTGTTCCGTTGTGTATCCAAAATCCTATATCTAAATTATCTAAAAAATCGGGAAAATCATCGTATGTATGATTTTCAATTTCAGATAATTTTTCCCACAAATATGGTGGTATTTCATTCCAGTGAGTTACTGCCATCACAAAATCAAGATAGGGGAAATTGTGGATAAGAATTAAGAAATCATCTATAAACTCCTCAAGCTCGGGATACCTTCCAGTAATACCGTTTAAACCTACTATTCCATTCGGGTGAACCCAGCCAAACGGTGACGGATAAAGATTATTGCGTGTCCAGTTATTATTAATATGATGCAAATCGATAAGGTCATCACAAGAAGTATCCAGACTCCATGGCGACCACACATCAGTACGGCGTATTATCTCAAACGCCTGTTCCTCTGTTATTTTTTTCCCGCGAAGTCTGAAATACGGTCTTCGTGCATAGGGACTATATTCTTCCATGCCATCGTCAATAATCAGTTTTGTGTCTTTAGAAATCTGCTGATAAAACTTACCAAATTCGTTCATGTCATAAATTTTTGCC
>JAZUOE010000191.1:0-15386 GCA_045604505.1 Ruminiclostridium sp.
TAACAAGAATTATGGTGGCAGCGGTGGTTTTACACGAGGTATGATTGAGGCTTATGACAGAGGATGTACACACATTATTTTTATGGATGATGACGTTGAGTTTTATTCTGAAACTTTAGAGCAAATGACTGTATTTATGTCTATTTTAAGTGACAGATATAAAAATTCCTGGTTCAGTGCAGGTATGTTTCCTCTGGACAAACCATGGCAGCAGTATGAGCTTGGTGCTGATTGGAATGGGAAGACGGCGATTGTTCATAAATCAGATCTGGATATGAGAAAAGCGGAAAATCTTCTTACAAATCTCGAAAACAGTAACATAGGATATGGCGGTTGGTGGACTTTGTGTATGCCGTTATCGGTAGTTGAGAAGGGATTATCCTATCCGTTCTTTATAAAGTTTGATGATGTTGAATACGGCTTGAGAAGAGCAGAGAATACAGAAATCATTACAATGAATGCTGTTTCGATTCGTCATGAGGCTTTTGACCGTAAAACAAGCTTTATACTTGATTATTACAATCTTAGAAATGAACTTGTAGTAAATACTGTATACGAAAAATATGGTGTTGGCGGTGTCATAAAGCGCTATTGGTATGAGATATGTAAGCAGCTTTTTCTTTATCGCTACGATAATATACCTATTGTCATTAGGGCGGTGAAAGATTATTTGAAGGGTGCAGAATTTTTCTATAATCGTGATGATGAAAAGCTTAATGCCGAACTTATTCAATCCGTTCCGAAATTAATACCACTGGATAATATTACTGAATGGAAAGAAGAAATGCGTTGTGATGAACATATAAAGAACAATAAGGTATCATTTGCTATGGCAATATCACTTGGTGGACATCTTGTACCTTCTGTTTTTTTGAAAAAAGAGTATAATGCTTTTCCTTTAGCACGTATCGGTGCAACGGATACATTTATGCGCAAGAATATTATTCAATATCAGCTTGGCGGCAATGCCGGACTTATAACAAAACGCAGTTTCTTTAAATTTATAAAATACGTATTTAAAGCATTTTGTGTTATTCCCGAAGTGATGTTGAAATATGGTAAATGTAAAAAAAGCTTAATTTCAAATAAAGAGAAAATCACTTCAATGGAATTCTGGAGAAACAGGCTCGGAATTAAATAAAATAAGGCTATTGCATTTCACCGCATTAGCCTTTTTGTTATTTAATTTTATCCCACATTTCCCATGCAGCCATAATTGTATCATCCATATCGTAATACTTGTATGAACCGAGTCTGCCACCAAAATAAACATTACTTTCATTTTCAGCAAGAGCAGCATACTCTTTGTAAAGAGTATTGTTGCGCTCATCGTTTACAGCATAATATGGTTCAAGTCCTTCATGCCAAGTCTGTGGATATTCCCAAGTAACTACTGTTTTGGGCTGTTTTCCAAATTCGAAGTGTTTATGCTCAATTACACGTGTGAATTGCGTTTTATCATCGGTGTAATTTACTACTGCATTTCCCTGATAATTGTCGGTGTCGAAAATCTTGGTTTCAAATTTCAGACTGCGATAGTCCAGCTTACCCAGCTTGTACGAAAAATATTCATCTATCATTCCTGTATAGATAACCTTTTTTGCAAGTGCTGTAAGCTCTTCGCGATTTTCAAGAAAATCTGTATTAAGTCTGATTTCTGCTCCTTCTAGCATTTTCTCAATCAATGCTGTATATCCACCTATAGGAATACCCTGATAACGGTCGTTGAAATAATTGTTATCATAAGTGTAACGGACAGGAAGACGTCTTATTATAAAGGAAGGTAGTTCAGTGCAGGATTTACCCCACTGTTTTTCAGTATACCCCTTTACCAGCTTTTCGTAAATGTCACGTCCCACCAGTGAGATAGCCTGTTCCTCAAGATTTGAAGGTTCACCGTTTATTTCGCTTTTCTGACTTTCGATGATTTTGTGAGCCTCTTCAGGTGTAGCAATCCCCCACATTTTTGAGAATGTATTCATGTTGAAAGGAAGATTGTAAATTTCATCATTGTAGTTGGCTATAGGGGAATTAATATAGTTGTTAAATTCAGCTAAGCCATTTACATATTCCCAAACCTCTTTGTTATCTGTATGGAAAATATGAGCGCCATATTTGTGAACATTGATATCCTCTACGTTTTCGGTATAGATATTGCCGCCTATATGGTTTCTTTTTTCAATCACAAGCACCTTTTTACCTGCTTGAATTGCTTTGTGCGCAAAAGCAGCACCGAAAAGTCCTGAGCCAACAATTAAATAATCGTACATTGTTTTTCTCCTTAGTTTTCTTTTATTATACCATATTAATAACAATAAAACAAGTAGTAATTTATATTAATTTATAAGACATTTTCTTGTGTCTCACACCCCCACCCCTCATCATCTTTCTCAAAAGTTAGCACAAAATATTTTGTCGTGGGTTTGGTTTCGTAGTTTCCATCGATAAAATTGATAAGCTCAGCTTTATAGAAATATCTTATAGCAAGTTCGCACTTGCTTTCGCTGTAGGAAACTAAATATCTTTCTTCAAAAGGTAAGCCGTAACCACCGATATCATATATCCACTCAATTTCATTTTCATCTGTGTAAGAGCAACTATCCGTCAGCGTATTATTTAAGCACACATCGAAGTTTTTACCAAGCATATTGCTAAGCTTAATTTGTCCTAAAGGGCTGATTTTGCCGGGAGAAACTTCCTTGCTGTGCTTTTCTGCTTTCCTTGTATATTTTACAGTACTTTCATCAATAGTTATACCGCTGATATTGAAATCATAATAAGTGCTGTACATAACGGAAGGGTTGATTTTCTGTATAAAAAAGCATTCTAAAACACCGCCGTTGATATATTGCAGAACATACCCTTCATCAATTTCCATAAAGCATTGGGGTGAGCAGACATTTGCAAAGGAAAAATAGCAGTCCTGATATGTAAGATTTCTTTCTTCATTTCTCTCTTTATTTTCCCACTCACCATAAAATATATTCTCAAGAATTTCAAGCTGTTCTTCTTCGGTTGGTGCAGTTATATGGGGCAAATATCCGAATAAATACGTTTCGGGCAGGTCATATTGTGCTTTGTAAAGGACACCGCCGCAGTCATTTATAACTTCATGCACTTCCTCAAATGAGGTGAAACTGCAGTTTTCACGTGTCGTATTTTCAAGCTCACCGTTAAGCTGATAGGTTTCTGTGTATTCACAGATTTTCTTGCCGTCCAATAAATCATACTCATAATAAGCAAGGTGAGAAAATCCGTTTTTAAGGTAATCATCATAAATACAAAGCTTGTTATTGGCAATAAAATAATGGGGATTTCCCATATACGGAAGGTCAGAAATCTCTGTTTTTTCTTCCTCTGACATGAGGATTGCCTTTGTCGGCACATCAAACATACTTACTTTTTCATCATCATCGGCAAACACAATGCACCATTTATTTATTTTCATGGCGCCCAAATATTTCATATCGTTATAAAATATTCCGTGTTTCTCAAAAACGGGTTTTATTGCCTTTTCAAAATCATATTCCGATATAGTTATCCAGTTTTCTTCTTTTGGGGCTGTTGTAGTTAATTCGGTTGTGGTTAAGGCACCGGTTGTTGTTTTGATAGTAGTTGTTGCAACCGTTTGTACTGCCGTTTCTGTAGTGGTGGTTGTGATTTCTGCCCTGTTAGTGCAGCCGTTAAAACAAAGCAGTGCGGTCAGCAGTAAAGCAATTCTCTTTTTCATAATTCCCTCCCGAAAAATTCATCAACAGAATTATACCATATAATGTATCGCAAAAGCAATTACAAAGCGGTTACAAATTATTACAAAATGGTTACAAAAATACCGTCTGTTTTTACGCAGACGGTGTTTTTGTTATTCACTTATAAGTTCCCTTACCTCAACTTGCTTGATTTTTCTTGCTGCTATGTAAGCAAAGACGAAGAAAGAAAGGCATATTGCGGCAGCAGGGAAGATGAATGTTGTAAAGGTTATGGGTGTTTCAATTTTGGTAAGACCTATGATACGCAGCAGTGCGCCAAGCAGCGGTTTTGTCATAAATAATGACACCACACCGCCAAGACAGGAGCCGAAAGCGGCAACTATCATAAATCTGAACGAGAATTGAAGTCTGAGCTTGTTTGCAGTAAATCCAAGAGATTTAAGCACACCTATATCAGGACGCTCATTTGTAAAGGTTTTTGTGCAAATCATGTTGATTACAACTGCCGAGAAAATAATAGATATTGCAAAAACTACAATCACGAGAATGTAACATATACTATCAATCATTTTAATCATTCCGTCGGCTGATTCATCACGATTTTCTTCAATTGATTTAAACCCTATTAAGCTGTTGTGCTTTTCATCAAGGGTTTCAGAAATCTTATCTATAAGGCTTAAGTCCGATATTTCTATGTAGCAGTTTGACATATTGCCGGTGACTTTATACTTACCCTCAGCGGTAATTGTAAAAGTTCTTCCTAAATCTGTAAGCGACTG
The DNA here is from genome assembly GCA_045604505.1 of Ruminiclostridium sp. Taxonomy (GTDB): domain Bacteria; phylum Bacillota; class Clostridia; order Oscillospirales; family Ruminococcaceae; genus Ruminiclostridium_E. The sequence goes on from JAZUOE010000191.1 coordinate 4,490, forward strand.
ATGGTAGCCTGTGACGATAAATTCCCTTGCATTTTCACCGCTGCCAAGTATAATAGTATCACCTATTTTCTTGCCTAATTCTTCAGATACAATTTCAGTTATTGCAATTTCATTATCGTAAATCGGCAATCTACCCTCTATTGGTTGATATATAAGTTCATTTGGAGTAGCGGCATCACAGCAGAATTCAACTCCGTCCGCCATAATATATCCGGTTGAATTATAGATGATTTTGGCGTTTTCGTCCATTTGATGAACAGTTTCATCAATTTTTCCTATATCGGTAATCTCAAATTCCTCTGAGGGGACAACGATTATATTAGGGTGAATCATACCCATTATTATTTTGCCGCCTGAAAGTCTGTCAGACAGGACAACAATGGACATCATAAAGTAAACTAGTAATGCGGCAATCAGAACAATTCCCACATAGCTTTTTCCTCTTGAGGTAAACTGACGGAAACCCATAAAGAAGGAGAGTGGCTTAGCTTTTATAGGAATGTTAAAACGGCTGTCAAAATGTATTTCTGACTTACCGCCTGAAATTGCACGGACAGGAGAAATTTTGCTGATTCTTTTTGTGGCAAGAACAACGAAAATAATGCTAACAGCAATAATCGCTATTGACAAAAGTCCGCATTTAAGGAATGAAATACGGTGAATTGTGGCAAGTCCTGTAATGCTTTGGAAAATAGTGCCGAGAAGGAATAATACAGGTACAGAAAGTATAAGACCGATAACCGCACCGATAATTTCAGCCGAAAGGTACTGTAGAATATATACAAGTCTGATTTTGCCTGAAGTAAAACCTTGTGATTTCAGAATACCGAGATTTATGTATTCCATTTCAATAGAGGTTGTAATACTATGCCACATTGTAATTACCGCAACGACAATAAGAATAATTACAAAGACCAAAACAACGCCTGAACCCGCATCAGAACACAACTTTGTATAGCCCTCTGTTTCCTTGTCGGAGATTACAAGATTTGATTTTTCCACAAGACCGCAGTCATCGTCAAGTTCTTTTTTTACCTGTGTGAAATCTGCACCCTCACGAAGGTTAATCTTTGTATCAACAATGGTGAATGCACCTCTAGTATCAGAATACATTTTTTCAAAGTCATTGCTGCTAACAAAGTAACGCTTTGTGCCGATTACCGCTCCGCCGAAATTAGGGTCTGCGATAAATCCCTTTACCTTGAATTTGTATGTATTAACGCTCTCTATATCAAGATTTTTAGCAGAGGGTATGTCAAAGCAAACCTCTGTGCCTATTTGAATATTTTCATAAAGTCCCTTAAGGGCATAGGCAATATAAATTTCTCCGTCCTTAAGCGGTTCGGGATTTTCAATATAGCCTGTTACACTTTCGTTGAAAACACGGTAGGTTTCATAGCTTTCGGGGTAGATAAATGTGGTCTGATAGGTTTCCTGGCCGTTAAGTCTGCAGCCGTTACTCATTATACAATCCTGAGTTTCAACGTCTGTTACGTCAGGGTTATTCTTTATTACAGAAAGCATTTCTTCATCTGCCTGTGTTGCGGGAATGAATGCAGTCATATCGGGTACACCTGCCCATATCTGTGCCTCTGCAAGTGTACGGTCGATATTGTCATTATTGCTTATTGTTCCTGTAAAGGAGAGGACAATAATTGCCATAAGAGCGGCAATGCTTTTGAAAGAGCCTTTTTTATGTCTTATGTTAGCTTTAATTAGTTTCAGAATTTCCATTGTACACCTCACCATTCCATAGATGAGAGCCAAGAATTAACCTGCACCTCACGGCTTTTTTCTGTTTCAGCAGTGTAGGGCGGAAGTTCAAGGTCACCAATAACCGTACCGTCAGCTATGTAGATAATTCTTGTTGCACGGAGGGCAGCACGGCTGTCGTGAGTTACCATAAGAATACTCTGACCGTTATTATTAAGGTCAGTGAGAAGATTTAAAACCTCTGTAGTGTTTTTTCTGTTGAGGGCGCCTGTCGGTTCATCTGCGAAAAGCAGCTTAGGGTTATTTATAACAGCACGAGCAATAGCACATCTTTGCTGTTCTCCGCCTGAACACTGTGAGGGGAGCTGCTTTTTTATATGTGAAATTCCCATTTTTTCCATAAGTTCATCTGCATGACGGTTTACTTCATCAGAAGAAACAGTCTTGTTCAGATAGCCGGGAACAGCAATGTTTTCAAAAAGGGAGAGATTGCTGACAAGGTGCATCTGCTGAAAGATAAAGCCGAAGTCACCATGACGGAGCTGTGCCAAGCCTTTTTCAGACATTTTAACAATATCCTGTTCATTATAAAGTACCTGCCCTGCGGTTGCCCTATCCATGCCGCTGAGAGCATAGAGAAGGGTTGATTTACCGGAGCCTGAGGCACCCATTACAATAGTGAAATCTCCCTCATAAATATCAATATCAAGTTCACTTAAAATGTGGTTTTGTACACCGTTATGAGCAAAGCTTTTGCACAATCCCTTTGCGGATAAAATAGTTTTTTTCATAGTATTGCACCTTTCTTTTTTGTTGTTATCTGTATTTTACCGCAAAAGTTATTAAGAAGTAATTAAGAACTCTTATTTTCTTCAAAAACAGGTAATGTAACAGTAACCTCAAGTCCCTTATCACAGTTTTTAAGAGTCACACTGCCGCCTGATTGCTCCATAACATACTTTACTATATATAAACCAAGTCCTGAACCCTGTTCACAGCCACAATTTTTTCCACGATAGAATTTTCCAAAAATAAATGGAATATCTTCGTCGGGAATGCCGTCGCCATAGTCCCTGAAATGAATGCTGACATCATCAGCAGCGCGTGTGATTTTTATATCAACCTCTGTTTTTGCGTATTTAACAGCATTTGTGATTATATTTCCCATAATCTGTGCAAGACGGTTTTTGTCTGCTTTTACATTTACAGAGAAGAGAGGTTTTTCAAGCTGCACATCACTGTATTCAGCGGCAATCTCCTGAACAAATCCGCACAACTCAAAAATCTGCGGGTTCATTTTCAGTTTATCCAAATCTGAAAGAGAATGTAAAAACATATCATTTGTCAACCTTGCAACCTCATCGCACTTATTCATTATTACAGACAGGTATTTGCTGCGTTTTTCGGGTGTTGTATCAAGTCCTGCCTCTAACCCTTCTGTATAGGCACGTATTGAGGCAACAGGGGTTTTAATATCGTGGGATAGAGTGGCAATAACCGTTTTGTTGTTCTCTATTGCCTCTTTTTCACAGGCTCTTGCCTTTACAATTTCCTTACGCATACTATCGAATGCCCAAGTGAATTTGCCAAAATAGTTTGTTCTTTCAAAGTTAAGTGAAACATCAAAATCTCCTGCGGCAATACTTTCAGCGTAATTTTCCAGCTTTTTAAAAGGACGTAGTATTTTGAACCACACATAAATAAATACAGCCGCAATCATAACCGCTGCTGCAGCGAAAACAATCCATATATAACCGTTATCCGTCTTTTCTGTTGTTATTTCAGAAAGGGCGGTTTTTAATTCAGCAGATTTTACTGCTGCAAGTTCATTTTCTCCGTTAAGAATAAGCTGCTCTATTTCATTTACAGCAACTGCATAATTCCCGTATTCAACAGTTTCATGTGGTTCGTAGCTGATAAAAACAATAGCAGTTATAGTTGCAAGAGCAAAGATAAATGCAAGTGCTGCAACAATAATTTTTCCTTTCATTCACTTACCTCCAGCATATATCCGACTTTATATATTGTTTTAATAAATTCAGGTTCAGCAGGATTTTTTTCCAGCTTTTCTCTTAGCCAACGAATATGTACGGCAAGTGTTGATGGCTCAACTGCAGAAAAAGCACCCCAAACTTCTGACAGCAGTTTTTCCTTTGAAACAGCAGTATTTTTGTGTTCGCAAAGATATGCCAGTAAGTCAAATTCACGTAATGAGAGGGAAACAGCATTGCCGTTTCGCACTACAGAACGAGAGGTGATATTTACAGCAACATCACCGAAATTCACGATTTTCTCCTGAGTATTAAAACCATAAGCACGACGGATAAGGGCATTTACTCTTGAGAGAAGTTCTTTCATAGAGTAAGGTTTCGGTAAATAATCGTCACCGCCTATATCAAACCCGCTTATCCGGTCATCTTCACTTGTTCTTGCACTTGCAAAAATTACAGGCACATCAGAAACCTTTCGCAGTTCAGAACAGATTTCAAAGCCTGTTCCGTCAGGGAGATTTATGTCAAGGAGAATAAGTGCAAATTTATTATCCGCCAAAAGCTCAAATGCCTCATCACAGCTTTCTGCACAGGTAACGCTGTAGCCATAGCTTTCAAGCATTTCGGATATTATAAAGGATAAATCCTTGTCATCATCAACAATAAGTATTTTCTTCATATTACACCTCAAAAGCGTTGTTTTAAAAATTATATCACAAAGAGACAGGGAATACAAGGCTTATCTAAAATATAAGTCTGATTAATTATTGTACAGCTTATTGTACATATATAAGCGTAAAATGATATCAAATAAATAGGAATGGGAGAAGGGTTATGGTTTTTAAAGATATAAAAAAAGTCATGGTGGATTTTGACGGAACACTTGTAGATTCAAAGCATTGCTGGGTAGAGATATATCGGCTTTTATATGTGAAAAATGGTGTTTCGTTTCCTGTTGAACTTGAAAAGAAGTATGGACTGCAGCCCTTTGAAACCTGGAGCAGCATTGTAGAAGATGCACTGCAAAAGGAATGTCAATTTACAGAAGAGGATATTATTTCCTGCGCAAAGGAGATTTACAGAAAATGCAAACCCAAGCAAAAAATTATGACAATGTTAGGAGAAACGGCAGAATGTGATATTGAAATTATAACAATGGAACCCTGTGAAATTGTTGAAGACTGGTTAAAACACTACAATATAACAATATTTGACAGGGTAACAACGGTCAGGGAAAATCGTGAAAATCCTGAATTTTATAAGGAAAACGGCCTACTTCTTATTGATGATAATTACCGACATTGCAAAGCGGCGAAAACCGCAGGTGCAACCGTTATAGGTGTTGAGGACTATCATAATGAGGAACAGAAAAAGCAGATGAGAGAAATCTGCGATTTCTATATGGAGGAAAATATGTACTATTCTATTTATTACATGACAACACCAAGATGTATTCTGAACTGCGGATATTGTTTTCGTGACACAACGCCCGAATCAATAGCCTCTGAGTTACCTGTAGAGAAAATAAAAGAACTGATAACGCACCTTTATGAGAATTTTAATGTGCGTAAACTGACTATTTCGGGAGGAGAACCTACAGTTTTGGGCGGTGTTAAGAACAAGAATTTTCTTGAGCTTATTAATCATCTTCGTAAGTTTAAACATCAAAATGAAAAGGACAATCTTAGGATTGAACTATTGTCAAATGCAGTAAATCTCACACCTGATATAACTGAACAGTTGGTGGGTGTGGTTGACCGAATTACCATTACTCTTGATTCTTTAGATGAAAGTGTGCTTAGTAAAATCGGGCGAAATACAGGTCCATATAAAGATTATGTTTCAAGATTCAGAGAACGTTTTGCGGATTTTACAGAAAAGGGGTTTGACCTTAAACTGCATAGTGTTGTTACACCTGTAAATTATGACAGCCTTATTCCGCTTGTAACTTACATAAAAGATTGCAAGGAATTTCATGTATCAAGGTGGAAATTTTATCAATATATGACTTATGGACAACCTGAAAAGGATTTGGTTTATGCAATTGAAGATGAAAAATACACTGAAATTGCTGCGAAAATAAGTGAAATACTCAGTGGAAGCGGTATTGAGCTTTCCTTTAAAGATAACAAGCTAATGACAGATACCATGTTTAATCTGCTGCACAGTGGTAGACTTGAATATTTCACAACAGAAAACGGCGTACGAACAAGACATTTAAGCGACATTCTTACAAGCTATAGCGGTTGGGACGAATTGGCAGAAAAATGTTGCATAAACAGAGAGATGATTAAAAAATACCATTCCTATGGAGGTTCAAAATGATATTTGCGTTAACTTCAGATGTCGATTTTGTTAGTGACGCAGTTTTAGAAAGAGCGTATGAGCCTTTCAAATCATTGCCACTGACAATATTTATGACAGGAAAATCAGAATTTTTGAATAACTCAGTTTTAAGGGAAATTAATTGGGAATTGCAGCCGCACCCGAATTTCTGCTGTGGCAGCACACACGGAAAAAATATAAAAGAGGTGTTTGCGTCTATAGAGAATTTCAGTGGTGCGAAAACCGGTTTTCGCTGTCACAGGTATTTTTCCTCAAATGATATTGAGGAAGAATTTTCAAAGCGTGGTTTCTGCTATTCATCAAATATATGTACAGACTTGGAGTTGGTGTCCCCTTTTATGGACAGATGCGGGATAATGCAGTTCCCGGTTTTTATGGAGGACGGTGGATTTTTAAAATATCATGGCACACCTCATATTGATTTTATAGCAAAGAAATTCAGTAAAGAAGGGGTGTATGTATTTAATTTTCACCCCATACATCTTGCGCTTAATTCCTGTGATTTTTCAGCAATCCGCAACCTGAAAGACAGTCTTACAACTGCAGAATACAGCGCTATGACAAGTGATGATATTGATAAATACAGCAATAAAAGATATGGAATGATGAATTTTCTGCAGAAATTACTTGATTTTGCAAAGAAAAACAGTATAGAATTTCTGAATTTGGGAGAGTGTTATGAAAGATATAAAAATGTTCGTATTTGATGTTGGAAACACTCTTGTTGATACGAAATCAGGTATGAAAATATCAGATAAGGTTCTTACAGATTTGTTTGAATTAAAGAAAAAAGGATATATTCTAGGATTGTCAACATTACGAAATGAAGACATGATAAGCGTGATTTTAGAACAGTTTTCTTTTGATTTTCTTGTTCTGATGAATGGGGGAGTTGTTAAAGTTAATGGCAAAATAATATTTTCATGTCCGTTAAGTGGGTCAGATGTTGAGTGTCTTGAACAATGGTCAGAGAGCAATAATATCTCGGTAAAAGAGTATAGTTACAAAGGAGAAATTTATGCTATAGAGTTAATAAATGCAAAAAGCAGGTTTAATCCAAGTAATAAATATCAGTACTATATATGGGATAATAGTGGTGATGTGGATATAACTGCAAAAGGTGTCACAAAGCTGAATGGTGTAATTGCAGTATGTGACGAATATAGCATTACTCTTGATAATGTTGCAGCATTCGGTGACGGTTTTAATGATATAGAAACGCTTAACGCGGTTGGATTTTCCGTTGCAATGAATGGCGCATCCAATGAATTGCTTGATATAGCAGATATGGTTACTGACAGTGCGTATGAAAACGGAATTTCTACTGCACTACGTAGAATGGAGGTTTTATGAGAATTATTTTATTCGCAGACCGCTTACCGCCTCTTATAGGCGGAATGGAAACCCACGCTCATTATTTCGTAAAGTATTTCAGGAATAAATTCAAGCTGACAATAATATCCCGTTTAAAGGACAGAGATGTTTTAGTTGATGACAAATATCAGTTTATAAAGTATATAGATGTTTGTGATTTTCTATCCCAAATTAAAGATGAAAAAGTGGTGCTGTTTTTTAACAGCGGCAGGTGGATTGAGCAGCTTAATGCTATCCGTGAAATATTACCTGATGCTATCATTACTTATCGAACGGGCGGAAATGAAATAATACAAGCACCTCTTTCTTTTGATATGCCTAATTATAAAGAGAGAAAGGAATATTGGAAAAGCACCATAAATGGTACAGTAAATTTTCTTGTTACAAACAGCAGTTATACAGATAATCGTCTTATTGATTTAGGTATAAATCCTAAAATACTTCGACGCATTGCCGGTGGCGTTGATGATGAAGGAATAAGAAAAGCTATGCTTTTGCGTGACCTAACACGCATTAAATATGGGATTTCTGATAGCGAAAAATTGTGTGTTTGCTGCGCAAGATTTGTACCATACAAGAGAATAGATTTTCTTTTACAGGCATTAGAAAGCTGTAAAACTCCTATAACTTTATTATTAGCGGGAGATGGACCATTAGAGGAGCAGGTGAAAAGTATTGCTGCAGAACAACACTATCCTGTACGATTTATTGGACGGTTAGCTCAACAAGACTCATTAGAACTAATTGCTGCAGCAGATGTATATGTACAAGCTAGTTGCGACTATGAAAGAGCAGTTGAGGGCGGTAGTTACATACACACTGAGGGCATGGGCAGAAGTCTTTTGGAGGCGATATGCTCAGGAGTGCCGGTAGTGGTTACGGAATGTGGTGCAGTTGGCGAATATATAAATGAAGAGAATGGAATCTTAGTAAATAGCAAGGAAGAAATGGCGGTGTCTGTAGATTGCATTCTTGACAGTGAAAGGACAGATAAAAAAGAGGAATATATTAAACTATATTCCTTCGACAAAATATTTGAGGAATATATTACATTATGGAAATGAAAAAAGTGTTGCTTTTTACAGGGAAATTTCCTGCAATTGGAGAGGATTCTGATGGTGGGAGCATATTGATTAATACTCTTATAGAAACGCTGAAAAGCAGAACTTGTCTTGATGTTGCCTTCACAAGAACAAGGCGAAGTGATGTTGAAGAAATTGATGGAGTTAATAAGGTTTTCTTTGAAACTTACAAAGTGCGCAACGACAATAAGTTCATCAGAAGACTATTGAATAAAAATCAGCTTTTTAATTTTATAAGTAAAAAAATAGACTATTATGATATGGTTATAATCACTCACTGCAGCAAGGTATTTGGAATAGAAAAATTAACGTTTGAACAGCGTCAGAAGATAGTATTGTTCCCTATGTTTTTGTCGGTTTCATATAGGCGTTCGGGCGAATTTCCGCCTGATGAATATATTGAGGCAGAGAAGAAAGCATTGAATGCAGTAGGGAAAATCATGACACCGAGTGATTCGGAAAAGCAGGATTTGATAGATTTTTTTGGTGTTGATGAACAGAAAATTACGGTTGTACCGCGTGGGTTTTCGTCTGACATTACAGCTAATCCAAAACCTTTGATAAGCCCTATAAATTTACTTTATATTGGCTCAATAAAGGAGCAGAAAAATACAATGGAGGCAATAGTTTTGCTTAATAAACTATGTCAAAATGGCGTTGATGCAATGCTGTATATTGCCGGTGGGTGTCAGGATAAAAGTGTTTATGAGGATTGCCTCAGATATATTGAACTGTGTCGTTTATGGGACAGAGTTAAATTCTGTGGAGTGCTGAATCAAAAAGAAATGGCAGAATTGATACATAAAATGCATATCAACATTTCTGTATCAAACTGGGAGACCTATGGCAGAGGAATTTTTGAAGGAATGGCAGGTGCATTACCAACGGTAGTATATGACAGGCTGGAGTGTGTTAAGCAATATGTAAGTGATGGAGAGGGAATACGTTTTGTTAATACGCACAAGGATTTTCTCCTTGAACTCATCAAGTTATGTACAGATGAAAAATATTATAAAGAACAGGCAGCAAAGGCAACGGTCAGTGTAGAATATCTGTCCGATAAAAGGGAGAGAGAAAGGCTGATAAAAGAATTGTTATGAAGAAAATATTAATTGTTTTTGGCACACGTCCTGAGGCAATAAAGCTATTCCCTGTTATACAGGAATTGGACAAACAGGGTGTAAAATATGCTGTGCTGAATACTAATCAGCATGATAAAATCTTAGATGATTTTCTTGCAGAGCATAATCTAGATGCGAATTATAAGCTGAAAGTTTGCGGTAAGTATAGTGATATGTTTTCAATGAAATCTGCAATGTTAGCTCAGATTAATCAGTGTTTAAATGGGGAAAATTTTGCCTCTGTAATTGTACAGGGGGACACTCTGAGTGCACTTGTTGGTGCTGAGTATGGCTTTTTTAATAACATTCCCGTATATCATGTTGAGGCGGGTATGAGGACATATAATTCCTTAAATCCGTATCCTGAGGAAACTATAAGAAAAATGATAACCGCTATGTCGCAAGTGCATTTTTGCCCCTCAGAAGATGAGAAAAATAATTTGATTAGAGAGGGGATTGATAACAAAAACATACATATTACAGGAAACACCTTTGCTGATTATCAAATGAAGAAAAGTATGAAGATTGAAGAAAAAAAGCAAGTTCTTGTTACAATTCACAGACGCGAAAATATTGCATTTCTTGATGAGATTTTCAGAAAGATTTCTGATATTGCAAAAGAAAAAAGCGAATACACATGGCTTATTCCTTTGCACCCTAATCCTATTATTGTACAAAAAGCGGGACAGTATTTCAGTGACATATCTAATGTAAAATTGTGCCAACCTTTATTGGCTGATGAATTTTATAAAGAACTATTAGCATCAAAAATTGTTATTTCCGACAGTGGTGGTGTTCATGAGGAATGTTTACTCAATTCAAAGAAAATAATTATTCTTCGTGAGGTTACAGAGCGTACGGTTGCTCCTGATTTTGTTGAATTGGTGCCACCTAATGGGGATTTGAGCGAAGCATTTTTTGATTTGCTGGATAGAAACTGCTTAGATAATTTCAGGAAATATTATGGTACAGGAAATGCAGCTGAGGTTATTGTGGATATTATTTTAAGGGAGTTGAAAAAATGAAAGTAACTGTTATAGGACTTGGTTATGTTGGATTACCTGTGGCCTGTGCATTTGCAAAAGCAGGGGTAAAGGTGAATGGTATTGATAAAAATGAAAAGTTAATTGAATCTTTGAAAAGTCGTTCCTATTCATATACAGAGCCTTTTCTTAACGAAACATTAAATGATGTGCTGGATAAAACCTTATTTGTATCAGATAAAATAACTGAGGCTGATGTTTATATTGTTACGGTTCAGACACCTGTT
>JAZUOE010000192.1:0-16081 GCA_045604505.1 Ruminiclostridium sp.
AAACCACCTTCATCTTTTCGTCATCTCTGACGGTGCGAAGAGCTTTATATATTACATTAAGATTTTCATAATATGTACTTGGATATTTTATAGCACTGAATCTTTTAGGGTCAAACTCACGCCTGTTGTAGCAGGGAGTCATCATATTAAGGCTATGAATAATACTAGCGGTTTTACCTGCCTCTGCATAGGGGAAAACCTCAATAGCGTCACGGAGAATACCTATACTTACTTCATCAAGAAGGCGCTTAGCGTAAAAAACATTACGTATATTTTCAATTTTTATAGCCTTTTCATAATCCACAGACGCCCATATACTTACACCGTAGGGCAGGGGTTTCATAAGATATTCCTCAATAAGCCGACGTATTTTGGTGGAAACAGTGTTGCTTGTTATCACGTAAACCTTTTGATTTTCAAGCATTTTTTTATCAACATCAAAGCTGATGTCATACCACTTTTCAGCATACTTTTCGGATTTTTCTACCAAACCTTCAAAATATCCTATTCTCTGTGTAAAATAGGAGCATATTTCCATAATGCTGACCTTATGATATTCGGAAGAATATTTAATAAGATAATCCACAAGAAGTTCAAGTGTAATAGTAAATTTATACTTATCGCCCATACAATTCATCTCCTTTAACGGAATTATATCATAACATATCCATAAAGTCAATTAATGGTAAAACGGAGGAATGTCACATGAAAATATCAATAGAAAAATCAATAAAGCTCATAAAAGGCATTATGGAAAATACCCTTTCCTTTAATGCTATAAAAGAGCTGTTAAATTCATGTGTTGATATGGATAATCATTTAGAGCGTGACAATAAGCTGGAGTTTATTTATTGCCTTTCATATTTTTTTCTTGATGAAAATTCCTTCAAAGAAATCAGCGCTTACATTAAAGATGAATTAGGGATTATGGGTGGATTCAGCTGGGACAGTTATACAAACAGCAACTTGTACTGGTTGTGGCAATATTGTAACGGTGATGAAGAAACAAAGCGCTTAGCGGTTGAAAAAATAAATTTTGGTGCGCTTTTTTCGGTTAATGCCGATTGGAATGTAACTGTCTGTCTGCTGACCGGTAGCAAGTCTTTATGTGAAAAGATATTCAACTACGTTAATTATTGCGAAATTTCCGATGATGATGACAACTTTTCAAAGGTTGAATTATTCAGTGTTTTTATTGATGAATTTTTCTTGTATGCCGCAAACAACAAAGATATAAGGCTTTTAGAAAATCTCATTGCTTGTGAAAGAGAAATAAAAGCGGAGTATCAGATTGCATTAGCTATAGAATGTACGGATTTTTATTATGATTTTTTTGGAAACCGCCACCCCGAATTACTCCCCAAAGAATTTATCGGTGCAGACGGTAAGATAATGCCTCTGAATAAGCTGGTCAGCGTTTTATTCAGCAATGGCAGGGTAAAAAATATGATATTCCCGCAAAACGTAACAGTGCTTGGTATTCTGTGTGATTTAAGCAAAATTATAAGTATAGAGAGTATAAAAAAGGTAGAGGAATACATACCTAAAATTGAATATATCACAAACAAGGAATTCAACAAACTGCTTTTGGCTGAGGAATTAAATGAGCTGGTTTTAAGCAAGGCGGGGAACCTGATATACATGAAGGGGGTATGTCAGTACGGTTTTGATTATTCACATACTCTGAAACTGCTTGGTGATTTTTTCAAAAACAGCAGAGTTTGTATTGAAATAAATGAGCTGTTTTTCGTTGGTAACGAAATGATAACATATAAATTTTTAAGTGCAATTTCAAAATATAAAATGTGTGTTGTTTTTGACACGAAAAAGTGGGTGAAGGATATAGAAAAAATTGTGGAGCTGAATAGTGAGAGGATAATCAAAGCAGCGGTAAAAATCGGGATAATAAACAAGGAAAATTATGAACAAGCCCTTGAAACAGCCGTTGAGATGAGAGCAGTCAAGGCTATAAAAGAGCTTAACAGTCTATACGATAAGGCACAGAAAAAGGAGCCTTATACTATAACTTTGAAAAAGGGAGTGGATAAAAAAGAGGTGCAGTTTTTTGCATTCGGGTAAATAAAAAACGACGGAATTTCCGCCGTTTTTTTAAATCTTAATCTTCAATTCCTACAAAGGTAAAATCCTTATCCTCAATTGTCTTTTTGAATACATCTGCGCTGACCTCACCGCTGAGAGTTACAACAGCAGTGCCCTTTTCGTGGCTGACAACTGCAGCGTCTACACCCTCAAGTGCCTCAAGCGCCTTTTTAACGGTTGCCTCACAATGTCCGCACATCATGCCCTCAATTTTAAGTGTCTTTTCCATAGTTTTTTCCTCCTGTAAAGGTTTATTTTCCGGTTTTATTTTTTTATCCCCTTTGGGATTATGAACATTGATTAAATTCAGCCTGAGTGCGTTTGAAACAACGCAAAAGCTAGATAAACTCATAGCTGCTGCGCCAAACATAGGGTTAAGGGTCCAACCGAAAATAGGAATCCAAAGCCCTGCCGCAAGTGGTATACCGATAACATTATAGATAAATGCCCAAAACAGATTTTGCTTGATATTTCTGAGAGTTTTGCGGCTAAGACGAATTGCGGCAGGTACATCAGTCAGCTTACTTTTCATCAGCACCACATCTGCTGCGTCAATAGCCACATCTGTCCCCGCACCTATTGCAATACCTGTATCGGCACGTGTCAGGGCGGGAGCGTCATTAATACCGTCGCCAACCATAGCGGTTTTTCCTTGTTTCATCAGACTGCGGATTGTCGCCTCCTTGCCGCTTGGAAGTACACCTGCAATAACCTCATCAATTCCTGCTTGTGCTGCAATTGCACAGGCAGTTTTTTCGTTATCGCCTGTAATCATAACTACACGGATACCCATATTCTTTAGCTGACGGATAGCCTCAGAGCTTTCCTCTTTTATAGCGTCAGCAACAGCGATTGTACCTAAAAATTCACCGTTTTCCGCAAAGAAAAGTGGAGTTTTACCTTCATCACAAAGCTTTTGTGATACTGCCTCAGCATCAGAGGGGATTTTAACAAAGCCTGATTTTCCTGCGGTCAGCCGTTTGCCGTCATGTCTTGCGGTAATGCCGCTGCCTGATGAGATTGTAAAATCTTCGGTTTCAAAAGCCACAACCCCGCTATCCTCTCCTTTTTTAACAATAGCTTTGGCTAAAGGGTGTTCACTTTTTATTTCAAGGGAGTGGGCAAAGGTGAGCAGCGCCTTTTCGCTTATATCACCATAAGGGATTATATCTGTAACAACAGGCTCACCCTTTGTAACGGTGCCTGTCTTATCAAGGGCGATAATTTCGGTTTTTCCTGCATTTTCAAGAGAAACTGCGGTTTTAAAGAGTATGCCGTTTTTAGCGCCAACCCCGTTTCCTACCATTATAGCAACAGGCGTTGCTAAGCCTAAGGCGCAAGGGCAGCTTATAACAAGGACGGAAATGCCTCTGCCTAATGCAAAGCCGAATTCTTCGCCGCATAAAAGCCAAATTACTGTAGCAATCAAGGCAATTGTAATAACAGCAGGGACAAAAATTCCTGCAACCTTATCTGCTGTTTTTGCGACAGGTGCCTTTGTTGCGGCAGCGTCACTGACGGTTTTTATTATCTGCGACAGAAGGGTATCTTCGCCTGTCTTGGTTGCCTCACAACGCATAAAGCCTGATACATTTACTGTACCTGCGGAAACACTGTCCCCCTCTGATTTATCAACAGGAATGCTTTCGCCTGTAAGAGCGGATTCATTAACAGAAGAGCTGCCTTCGGTAACAATACCGTCTGCGGCAATACTTTCACCGGGTTTTACGATGAAAATATCTCCTTTTTTCACCTGCTCAGCAGGGATTTCTGTTTCTTTTCCGTCACGTATAACAACCGCTGTTTTTGGTGCAAGATTCATAAGGCTTTTGAGTGCGTCGGTAGTTTTGCCTTTCGACCGTGCCTCAAGCATTTTTCCTACAGTAATAAGGGTTAAAATCATTGCCGCTGATTCAAAATAAAAATCGTGTGCGTAATGCTCAACCAACTCCGTGTTGCCCTGTCCCTGAGCGGTAATGATAACAAAAAGCACATACACGCTGTATATGAAACTTGCCCCTGAGCCCATTGCAACAAGGGTGTCCATATTAGGTGCGCCGTGCAGCACACCTTTAAAGCCGTTTATAAAGAATTTCTGATTTATCACCATTACTATTGCCGCAAGAATAAGCTGTAAAAGTCCGTTTGCGGCAGGGTTATGAAGAAAAGCGGGAAGGGGAAAACCAAACATGGAATGTCCCATAGCCACATACATAAGCACTATCAAAAATCCCAGCGATGCAAATAATCTTGCCTTAAGCACAGGCGTTTCTTTATCCTCAAGGGAGTCTACCTTGCTGTTAGCGGTGTTTTCCGCCCCTTTCAGAGAGGCACCGTAACCTGCTGCAACAACAGCGGAGATTATTTTATCAGGTGAGGCAGTGCCGTCAACGGACATGGAGTTGGTCAGCAGACTTACGGAGCAAGTTTTTACCCCCTCAACCCCATTTACTGCCTTTTCTACCCTGCTGACACAGGCGGCACAGCTCATTCCTGTGATTATATAATTATCCATTTTAACTCCTTTGTGTTAGGTTTTGCTTACAATATTATATACCTCTTTTCAAAAGTTGTCAAGTAACCCTGTCATGGTGTAAATCTTACCAAACAAATTATAACATACATATTGCAAAAATCATCAAAATAGTATATAATATATAAGAGACTGTCGATAAAATCGACAGTTAAATGAATAGTGAATAATGAATAATGAATGATTGTTGTGCCGCCTTCGGCGGAAATTTTAAAAAAGCCTTTAAGAAAGCACAAACAGAGAATATCTTATTTAAATTCATCGCCGTAGGCGATACCACCATCATTCATCATTCACCATTAATCATTCATCAAAAAGCTTTTTCGATAAGCTGTAATATATTTAAAATGTTTTGTTTGATTTAGAGGGTAATTTTTCTATGAAAAAGTTTTTTTCTGCTGTTTGGGATTATATAAAGCGGCTTGATAAATTTATGCTGCTGATATGTATTGTCATCAGCGGGTTCGGAATTTTTCTTCTTTATACCCTTAATCTCAATGAAATAAGCCCTTATGTATCGGACCGGCAGTGGAAAACTCAGTTTTATGCAACCTGTCTTGGTATAGCGGCGACGCTTATAATTTCTGCAATCGACTATAGATTTATAGCAAAGATGTGGTGGCTGTATACCCCGATTTCACTTATACTGGTGCTGCTTTTGTTTACACCGCTGGGTGTGGGGGTAGACGGAGCAGACGACATAGGTTGGCTCAATCTTGGGTTTATACAGTTTCAGCCGTCAGAGCTGCTGAAAGCGGCATTTATAATGACCTTTTCCTTCCATCTGAGTAAGGTGGGGAATAAGCTGAATGACATTTGGAATATGCTTTTACTAGCAGTTCACGGCCTTATTCCTGTAGGACTTATTATGCTGCAGGGAGATGACGGTTCGGCACTTGTATTCCTGTTTATGTTTGTGGCAATGCTTTTTGCGGCAGGTATATCCTGGAAATATATGTTGGCAGCAGGTATTGCGGTTCCCGCAGCGGCATTTGTCGCTTGGAACTATATTATGCAGCCTCATCAGTTAAAACGTTTTCAGGTGCTTTTTGATGAAGAAATGCAGCAAAATGAAATACTTGGCATTTACTATCAGCAATGGTTAGGCAAAAAGGCATTAGGCTCAGGTCAGCTAACAGGTCTTGGACTTTTCGGCAGCGACAATTACACCTACGTTTCTGAAATTGACACTGACTTTATTTTTGCGTACATCGGAATGACCTTAGGCTTTATAGGGTGCATTATAACAATAATTCTCCTTGCCGTACTCTGCCTGAAAACAATTGCGGTTGCCGTTTCATCAAAGGACAGCTTAGGCAGATATATCTGCGTAGGAGTATTTGCAATGTACCTTTTCCATTCGGTAATAAACATAGGAATGGTACTAGCGGTTTTTCCTGTAATCGGCATACCGCTGCCATTTTTAAGTGCAGGTGGAACGTCGGTTCTGTCAATGTATGTGGCGGCAGGAATGGTAATGAGCGTTCATGCTCACCGAAAGAAGAAAACTTATATGTTCTATGAAGAAAAATATGATTAAAACGGAGAAATCCGTAATATATACGTTCATTTAAAAGAAAGGAATGTAAAATTATGGCACACCAGCCCATTTTAGCAACTCTTGACCTTTTATACAAGGCAGAGGCTGTTCAGCAGCAGAAAACACGCTATGAAAATGCAATCTCTTCCTATAAGGAATATTTCAGTTCAGCGGGAGAAAATATCCGTATTTTCTCAGCTCCCGGCAGAACTGAAGTCGGCGGCAACCATACTGACCACAACTGCGGTAAGGTACTTGCAGCAGGTGTAGATATGGATATTATTGCCGTTGTTGAGCCAACTGACGAACCCGTTGTTTTATTTAAATCAGAGGGCTTTGATGAATGCCGCATTGCTCTTAGTGAGCTTGATGTGGTTGAAAGTGAAAAAAATACAACACCCGCTCTTATTCGTGGTGTTGCAAAGGGTCTTAAGAACAGAGGCTTTAAAACAGGCGGTTTTAAAGCGTATGCAACCTCTAACGTACTGAAAGGCTCAGGCCTTTCTTCATCAGCAGCCTTTGAAGTCCTTGTAGGAACAATTTTCTCCTACTTATACAATGAGGGTAAGGTTAATCCTATTAAAATTGCTCAGATTGCTCAGTTTGCAGAAAACGTGTATTTCGGAAAACCTAGTGGACTTATGGACCAGATGGCGTCCTCTGTGGGCGGCTTTGTGGCAATTGATTTCAAGGACGTTGAAAGCCCCATTATCGAAAATGTCAACGTTGATTTTGATAGTTTCGGACACGCTCTTTGCATTATTGATACAAAGGGTGACCATGCTGACCTTACACCTGACTATGCGGCAATTCCCGGTGAAATGAAGGCAGTAGCAGAGTATTTTTCAGTGCCTGTACTTCGTCAGCTTTGCAAACACGATATTATTCTTAACATAAACCTTCTCCGTCAGAAATTCGGTGACCGTGCGGTACTTCGTTCTCTTCACTTCTTTGAAGAAAACAAGCGTGTTGAAAAGCTTGTAAATGCGCTGAAACGCAATGATTTCCAGGCTTTCCTTGACTCAATCAACGAAAGCGGCAACAGCTCCTACAAGTACTTACAGAACGTATTTTCCAGTAGCCATGTAGAGCAGCAGGGACTTGGTATCGGTCTTAACATAGCTGAATTTGCCCTGCAGAGAAAGGGCGCATCTCGTGTTCACGGCGGCGGCTTTGCCGGTACAATCCAGGCTTTTGTTCCTTTTGAATTGTTAAAGGAATTTAAAATGGAAATGGAAAAGGTATTCGGTGGCAACACCTGTCACGTACTTAAAATCAGACCTGTTGGCGGCTGTGAAGTAAAGATAGATTAATTTTTGCAAATAAAAAGGGCGGTGATGCCGCCCTGATTATAAATTATTCATTAAATAAATACTGCTCAGCTTGTTTAACAAGCTTAATATCAACCAGTGCGTCGGTAAGAGTACCGTCGGCGGTGTATTCTTCGCTGAAAATCTTTCCGCTGTCCCTTATCTGTGCGGAAAAACCCGCCTTGTCGTAAGGGATAAGCAGTTTCATGCGTTTTGCACTTTCGGGAAGATTTTTGGCAATCAGCTCCAGCATTCTTTCAATACCTGTTCCGTCTTTTGCGGAAATTTTTACGGTTGTATCGTCCTCAGGTATGTCGTAATCAACCAAATCTGACTTATTTAAAATACTTATTGCGGGGATTTCACCGCAGCCTAATTCTGCAAGAATTTTTTGGGTGGTAACGGTTTTATCCGCCGCCTCAGGGTCAGAAATATCACTTACATGAAGAATTATATCCGCACAGGCAGCCTCTTCTAAGGTAGATTTAAATGCCTCTACAAGATGATGAGGCAGTCTGCGGATTAACCCTACTGTGTCGATAAGGAGCAGACTTCTGCCGTCAGGCAGCTCAATGCTGCGGCTGGTTAAATCCAATGTGGCAAACAGCTTATTTTCCGCAAGTACCCCTGCATTTGTCAGGTGGTTTAAAAGGGTGGATTTACCCGCGTTTGTATAGCCAACAATTGCGCCGGTCAGGACGTTATCTTTTTTACGTCTGCGGCGGGAAAATTCTCTTCGCTCTGTCAGCTCCTTTAATTCACTCTCAAGTTTTTCAATGCGGCGGCGGATATGTCTTTTATCCGTTTCAAGCTGCTTTTCGCCGGGACCTCTTGTACCGATACCACCGCCAAGACGGGAAAGGGAACGTCCTATACCCATAAGTCGGGGCAGACGGTATCTGAGCTGTGCTAGTTCAACCTGCAGCTTACCTTCATTTGTAACGGCACGTGCGGCGAAAATATCAAGTATGAGCATTGTACGGTCAATTACACGAACGTTTACTATATCCTCAATATTACGGATTTCACTGGCAGTCAGTTCGGTATCGAACACTAAAAGTTCAGCCTCAAGACTTTCTGCAAGTTCAGCGATTTCCTGAATTTTACCCTCGCCAAGTACTGTGGCACTATCGGCGCTGGGACGTTTTTGAATTACCTTTGCCACAACCTGAGCATTTGCGGTTTTCGCAAGTTCCTCAAGCTCCTCAATTGATGCCTCTGCGTCATAGGAACCATTATCCAAAGCGGCAAGAATGGTTTTTACAGGAGCGTTGTTTTGTTCTGTTACTGTCAAGTATATCAAATCCTTTCTATATCAAATCCTTAAGGGAGGTCACTATGAAATTTGAAAAATATGATGTCATTATCGTAGGTTCGGGAGTTTCGGGACTTTATGCCGCTCTCAACCTTAATCTGAATTTAAAAATCCTTATGCTCTCTAAAAAAGAGCTGACTTTATGCAATTCTGCCCTTGCGCAAGGCGGTGTTGCGGCGGTAATGGATAAAAAGGACGACAATTACGACCTTCATATCAAGGACACACTTATTGCCGGTGGTTATAAGAACGATATGGAGAACCTTCGTATACTGGTAGAGCAGGGTCCTACTGATGTAAAGAACCTGCTGAAATACGGTGTTGAATTTGACCGCAAGGAGGACGGCTCCATTGACCTGACTTTAGAGGGTGGACACAGCCGTCACCGTATTGCCCACCATAAGGACAGCACAGGATATGAGATTGTTACAAGCCTTATTGAGGGTGTAAAAAAGCTGAGTAATGTAACAATCCTTGAAAACAGCCACCTTGTAGGGGTTGAAAGAGAGGGTGACAATTTCTATGCCGCAGTGTACAGCAATAATGACTATTCTTATTATACATCAAAAGCAGTGATTTTTGCAACAGGCGGAATAGGAAGAGTTTATGATTTTACGACAAATTCAGCAATTGCAACAGGCGATGGCATTCAGTTTGCCTACAATCTTGGTGCAGAGATAAAAAATTTAAGCTATATTCAATTCCACCCTACAGCTTTTGCAGACAGAAAGAACCGTGAATGCTTTTTAGTTTCTGAGGCAGTAAGAGGTGAGGGTGCATACCTGCTTAACGGCAATAAGGAACGCTTTATGCACAAGTATGAGCCGGAGCGCAAGGAATTAGCCCCCCGTGCTGTTGTATCAAAGTGCATGATGGCTGAACAGAAGGCAATCGGCAGTGACGAATTTTTCCTTGATATTTCTTACAAGGACAGTGAGTTTATTAAAAACCGTTTCCCTATGATTTACAGCCGTGTGCTTGAAAAGGGATATGACATGACAAAGGAGCCTATTCCGATTTATCCTTGTCAGCATTACCTTATGGGCGGCATCTCTGTAAACGGACAGGGCGAAACCACCATAAAGGGACTTTATGCGGCGGGAGAATGCGCACATACAGGTGTTCACGGCATTAACCGTCTTGCAAGTAATTCTCTTCTTGAGGCTTTGGTTTTCTCTCGTCTTATTGCCGAAAAAATCAATGAAACTACTGCTCCTTATGATGATAATGCAGCGGTAGAATATGCTTTCAGAAGTCCTGAGGGTGAAAAGCTGCCTACAGGGTTACGTACCGAAATCAGACATATTATGCAGAAAAGCTACTTTGTAGTGCCTGACATAGAAGAGGCTAAAAAATACTTCCCCCGTGTTAAGGAAATAAAGGAGCAGCTTGACAGCGGAAAGTATGAGCTGACCCCCGAATATATAGAGGCACGTTCAATTGCAACCTGCGCTTATATTGTGTTAAGCGAAATTATATGATTATAATTATAAGCGGCGCTTCCCACACAGGAAAAACTCTCCTTGCTCAAAAACTGCTGGAGCAATACGGTTATTCTGTACTTTCTCAGGATTTGCTGAAAATGGGGCTTATACGCAGCGGTTGTACAAGCCTGACGCCTGAGGACGATATGGAAATGACTCCGTATTTGTGGGGAATTGTAAAAGAAATGATAAAAACGGCGGTGGAGAATAAGCAAAATCTGATAGTTGAGGGGTGCTATGTGCCTTTTGACTGGAAAAAGGATTTTGAGGCGGAATATCTTGAAAACATAAAAGCCTATTTCCTTATTTTCTCCAAAGCCTATATAGAAAATAACTACAACAACATAATGGCTCACGCAAATGACATTGAAAACCGCCTTGACGACAGTCATTGCACACAGGAATGGCTGATAAAGGAAAACAGCTATTATCTTGAGGGGTGTAAGCGGTATGGGTGCAGATGTGTGATTGCTGATAAAATATATAACATAGAGGAGGAAATTAAAAATGACCTGTCCACACTGTAAAAGTGAAAGAGTAACGGTGCAGCTTGTCACCGAAACAGAAACCAAAACAAAGCACAGAGGTTGCTTTGGCTGGGCTTGTTGGATTTTACTTGCCATAATAACCTGCGGACTTGTACTTATAATTCCCGCTATTACAAATTCAAAAACCAAAACAAAGACAAAAACCCATAGTCGGGCTGTATGTCAGGATTGTGGACATACGTGGAGAGTAAATTAACTTTTCAAAACCATATATAATGAAAGGAAACAACCATGAAATTACTTCAGTTTTATGTAGACGATATTATCAAAACCGCACTCAACGAAGATATAAATTATATCGACAGCACTACAGATTTGCTTATTGACCCTGAGGATTATTCAGAGGCATATTTTGTTGCAAAGGCAAAGGGTGTTGTGGCAGGTCTTGATGTGGCGCTGCGTGTATTTGAACTTCTTGATGATAAGGTTGAAATTACAAGGCATTTCAAGGACGGCGACTGCGTTGAAAAGGGTGATGTTATTGCCGATTTCAAGGGTAAGACGGCGGCACTTTTAAAGGGTGAGCGCACCGCACTTAATCTTTTACAGCACATGAGCGGAATTGCAACCTATACTAATCTTTGCGCAGAAAAGGTAAAGGGTACAAATGCGTCAATCTGCGATACAAGAAAAACCCTGCCCGGACTTCGTGCATTGCAGAAATACGCAGTTGTCATGGGCGGCGGAAAAAATCACCGCTATAATCTTACCGATGCGGCAATGCTCAAGGATAATCATATTGACGCTTACGGCGGTATTACAAACGCAGTTAATGCTCTTCGCAAAAAGGCAGGTCACATGCTGAAAATTGAGGTTGAAACCCGCAATTTTGATGAGCTTAACGAGGCACTTGCAGTCGGCGCAGATGTTATTATGCTGGACAATATGAGCTGTGAAGATATGAAGAAGGCGGTAGAAATTACAGCAGGTAGAGCAAAGCTAGAGGCAAGTGGCAATGTTACCCTTGATAATATAGGCGAGGTAGCGAAAACAGGCGTTGATATTATCAGCTTAGGAGCGCTGACACATAGCGTAACTGCCTTCGATATCTCCATGAAATGGAAATAAACAAAAAGGAATAATTATATGCAGAAAATGCTTGGATACGTGAGAAAAGCGTGTCAGGAATTTGATATGATACAGGACGGGGACAGGATTGCCGTTGGTGTTTCAGGGGGAAAGGACAGCCTTGTACTGCTTAATGCACTTGCAGGTTATCGTCGTTTCTGTCCGCAGAAATTTGACATTGTGGCAATAACTCTTGACCCGCAGTTTGGCGGAGAGAAAACGGATTTTTCTTCCGTTGCAAAGATGTGTGAGGATTTAGGGGTTGAATATGACCTTATTCCTACGGATATAGGGCAGATTGTTTTTGACATTCGCAAGGAGCCTAATCCCTGCTCCCTTTGTGCAAAGCTCAGAAGGGGTGCGCTGCATGATGCGGCGCTAAAGCATGGCTGCAACAAAATTGCGCTGGGTCATCACAATGATGACGCAATAGAAACTTTTATAATGAACCTTTTCCGTGAGGGCAGGGTGGGCTGCTTTGCGCCTGTTACCTATCTTTCACGCAAGGATATTACCATGATAAGACCTATGGTTTTTGCACCTGAACAAGCGGTTGTTTCTTGTTGTAACCGTAACAATTTTCAGGTTGTAAAATCAAAATGTCCTGCTGACCACACCACTGTAAGACAGGAAACAAAGGATTGGCTCACTGAAATGGAGCGCAAGGACAAAGGTTTTAAAATACGTATTTTCGGGGCACTTCGCCGCAGCGGTGTAAACGGCTGGGGTTTTAAAGAAAACAACTAAAAAGGAGCAAAAAATATGGAGCTTTCGGTACCGTTGCAGGTTGCTGAAATAGTAAAGATTTTAAATGACCACACATACAAGGCATATTTCGTGGGAGATTGCGTAAGGGCACTCCTGAAAGGCGAAAATCCCCTTGACTTTGATATAATTACTGACGCGGAAATGTACCGCCTTTTAGCGATTTTTGAAGATAATTTCAAAACCAACACCGATTACGTCAACAAGGGTGAGTTGATAATAATTAACGGTGCAATGGGCATTTCTGTTTCCCCTTACCGTGCCCGTATTGCAGAGGACGGTAAGCCTATTTATTGCGCTGAGCCTATTGAGGATTTAAAGCGCAGGGCATTTAAAGCAAATGCAGTTGCTCTTTGCTATGAGCAGGGGCTTTATGACCCTTTTGACGGTTTTGCTGACCTGTCGGGTGAAAATGTAATTTTAAGAGCAATCAAAACCCCTGAGGACGCAGAAAAAAAGCAGCAGATAAAGGGCAAAAAGGAAGTATCAACCCTTTTTACGGTGTTTGAAAACAATCCTGATGCACTGCTAGAGGCGGTACGCAGGTATTCTACAGAGGGTGTTGAGGTTGATGTTGAAACAATGGCTAATATCAACGAAAACCCCGACACTATTTTCCGTGTTTCACGTGAGGAATTGCACAGCAATTTCCGCAGTATTCTTTTAGGCCGTCGTGTAACAGACACACTGCTTGATTTTAAAAATGTGATATTTTCCTTAATCCCTAAGCTTAAGGAAACGGACGGTTATAATCAGCACAGCGTTGTGCAGGAATATCCTCTTTATGAGCATATTGCAAAGTCAGTTGGCTATGCGGTGCCTGATTTTGTGGTGCGCTTGGCTTTGCTTTTTCACGGAATAGGAAAGACCGACTGTGCTGCTGATATGGGCAGTTATGTTTCCTATGCCGGACACGCTGAACGTGGTGCTATGCTGACCCGTGAGATTATGACAGAGCTTGGTTTCCCTTCAGAATTGACAAGACAGGTTGCATTTCTTGTTCTTCACCATGATGATGACATCAATGAGGGCAACTATACACGTTTTACTGCCGAATACGGCACTGATACAGCAAGACAATTAGTGCTGATGAAAGCGGCGGATATGAGAGCAAAGCGCTCTGACCGTGACTATGAGCAGAGAGCGGGAGAGCTTAGGTTTATTGCAGATGAAATAGGTCGTGTGGGTAACGAATACTCCCGCAAAAATTCCGTAACCCTTGCGGATTTGAAGAAATTGACGGAAAGTCTTGGTTTATAAAAAGTAACGGCGATGTCGGAAATACCGATACCGCCGTTTAATTGTGTAACAAAAATCCCAACCCTTATGGACTAGGCTTTTTTGTTATATCATAGAGTCTTCCCAACAAGCAGGAGCCTCAAGACCGAACATCTTTACAACTGTAGGAGCAACGTTTGCAAGACCATATTCGCCGTCCTTGATAGTGTACTTAACGTCCTTGTCGTAAATGATGAAAGGAACAGGGTTGAGGGAGTGAGCAGTTCTGATGTTTACTTCGCCCTTCTTGTTCTTTTCAAGCATTTCATCAGCGTTACCGTGGTCGGCTGTAATAAGCATTGCAACACCGTATTCATCACACACTTCCTTAAGACGTGCAAGACCGATATCTACGGATTCAACACCGATAATTGTTGCAGCCATGCTGCCTGTGTGACCTACCATGTCGCCGTTAGGGAAGTTGCAGCGAATGAAATCAAACTTGCCGCCCTTGATTGTTTCAATAAGTGCGTCAACAATTTCAGCAGACTTCATCCAAGGACGCTGGTCAAAGCTAACGTTATCGGAAGGAATTTCAACGTATTCCTCAAGCTCTTCACTGAACTTACCGCTCTTGTTACCATTCCAGAAATATGTTACGTGGCCGTACTTCTGAGTTTCGGAAATAGCGTACTGTTTCATTCCTGCCTTTACAAACACTTCAGAAAGAGTATTTGTGATTTCGGGGGGATTTACAAGGTATCTCTGAGGGAGTTTTAAGTCGCCGTCGTACTGGAGCATACCTGCATAGCAAACATCAGGCTTTTTGCCTCTGTTAAAGTAGTTGAATTCGTCCATATCGAATGCCATAGACATTTCGATTGCACGGTCGCCTCTGAAGTTGAAGAGGATAACGCTGTCGCCGTCAACAATTTTACCTACAGGTTCGCCATTTTCAGCGATAACGAAAGCAGGTAAATCCTGGTCACTAGCAACGCCTGTTTCAGCAACGAGAGTGTCAAATGCCTCAGCAGCAGACGCAAACTGTCTGCCCTCACCCTTTACGTGAGTATTCCAGCCGCGTTCAACCATAGGCCAATCTGCCTGATAACGGTCCATTGTAATCTTCATACGTCCGCCGCCACTTGCGATTCTGCCGTCGAAGGTGCCATCATTGAGTTCAGCAAATACATCTTCTAACTGCTTTAAATACTGACCACCTGTGAGAGGGGGAACGTCACGTCCGTCAAGGAGAGCATGTACTCTTACCTTAGAAACACCGTCAGCCTTTGCACGTTTAACCATGTTGATAAGGTGGCTGATGTTGGAGTGAACATTACCGTCAGAGAGAAGTCCGATAAAGTGCATTGTGCTGTTCTTTGTCTTTGCATTGTCAGCAAGTTCTTTCCATGCAGCAGAATCATACATCTTGCCGCTTTCAATGGATTCATTTACAAGCTTAGCGCCCTGAGAGTAAATCTGACCGCAGCCAAGTGCGTTGTGACCTACTTCAGAGTTGCCCATATCGTCATCAGAGGGAAGACCAACTGCGCCACCATGAGCCTTAAGGCGTGTCATAGGGCAGTTTTCCATCATCCAGTCAAGAGTGGGTGTATTTGCCTCAGTAACAGCGTCACCAAGACCTGTCTTGGAAAAGCCGATACCGTCCATTACTACTAATAATACAGGTTTTGCCATTTTTAAATCTCCTTATAAAAAACAATGTAGGAGCGGCAAATAGCCGCCCGTGTTATGCAAATGTATTGGGGATTAACCTACTTCTGCAGCCTTAATGATTGTTGTGAAGTCAGCAGCCTTTAAAGACGCACCGCCGATAAGACCGCCATCAACGTTTGTCTTGGAAACAAGCTCAGCAGCGTTTGCAGCGTTCATGGAGCCGCCGTACTGGATTGTGATTGTTTCAGCAACATCAGCGCCGTAAAGTTTAGCAAGTTCAGCACGGATAAATGCACAAACTTCTTCAGCCTGGTCAGCTGTAGCAGTCTTGCCTGTACCGATTGCCCAAACAGGTTCGTAAGCGATAACGCACTTCTTTAAATCATCAGCGGAAATGCCGAAGAAGTCAAGCTTAATCTGACGAGCAATAACTTCTCCTGTGATAATGCATTCTCTTTCCCAATGAAGTTCGCCAACACAAACGATAGGCTTTAAACCTGCAGCAAGAGCAGCCTTTGTTCTC